>NZ_JBTNDR010000010.1:0-117858 GCF_054510895.1 Arthrobacter sp. HLT1-20
GGGGAGGAAAAGAAGAGGGGGAGTGAGAACGTCTCCCTTTCCCTGTTTTTTTCCCCGCACGCCCTCGCTGAATGAGCCGTTATTTGCGGCCGATGAACCAGTCCTGGAGCTTCTTCATCCGGGTCTGCAATTGGGATTCGTTGGCCTGGGCCACTGCCGGTCCGCCACAGATGCGGCGCAGTTCGCTGTGGACCATGCCGTGCGGCATCCCGGAGCGGGCACTCCATGCGGAGACGTTTTTGGCCAGCTCGTTGCGCAGGTCCATCAGCATCCTGTGGTCGATCAGGGGTGGCGCCTCGGGCTCCGCTGCGGGGGCCTTTTTGCGGCGCCGTGTTTGTTGATCGGCCTGGCGCTGGCGCAGCAGGACGCCCATCTGGTCGGCGTCGAGCAGGCCCGGAATGCCCAGGAAGTCCATCTCGTCGTCACTGCCGATCGCGCCGCCGGTGCCAAATTCGCCGCCGTCGAACAAGACACGGTCAAAGGAGGCCTGGGATTCCAGCGCCTCGAACTTGAACTTCTCCAAGGTATCGGAGGCCTTTTCCTCGCGGTTGGCCTCCTCCATCTCGGCGTCTTCCTCGATGAAACCATCAGGATCCTTGTCCGGGCGGTCCAGGGCGTGGTCACGTTCCAGCTCCAGCTGGTTGGCCAGTTCCATCAGGTTTGGCACGGAGGGCAGGAAGATCGACGCCGTTTCCCCCCTTTTGCGGGCACGCACAAAGCGGCCCACGGCCTGGGCAAAGAACAAGGGGGTGGCAGTGGAGGTTGCGTACACGCCAACGGCCAGGCGCGGCACGTCAACACCTTCGGACACCATGCGCACGGCAACCATCCAGCGCTTGTCCCCTGCCGAAAACGCGTCGATCTTGTCGGAGGCCTTGGCATCGTCGGACAAGATGACTGTGGGGGAATCGCCAGTGATCTTCTTCAACTGCTCTGCGTAGGCGCGGGCGTCCTCGTGGTCGGTGGCAATGACCAGCCCGCCGGCGTCGGGCACGGCGCGGCGCACTTCGGTCAGGCGCTTGTCCGCGGCAGCCAGCACCGCCGGAATCCACTCCCCCGCCGGGTTCAGCGCTGTGCGCCAGGCCTGGGAGGTGATGTCCTTCGTGGTCGCCTCACCGAGGCTCGCGGCCATTTCCTCACCAGCACTCGTGCGCCAGCGCATCTGGCCCGAATACGCCATGAACATGACGGGGCGGACCACGTGGTCCTTGAGGGCTTCGCCATAGCCGTAGGTGTAGTCGGCTTTGGAGCGGCGGATGCCGTCGCGGTCCTCCGCATACTCCACAAAGGGGATCGCGGCCGTGTCGGAACGGAACGGCGTACCCGTCAGGGCCAGGCGGCGTGCTGCCGGGTCAAAGGCCTCCCGGATGCCGTCGCCCCAGCTCAGGGCGTCGCCGCCGTGGTGGATTTCATCCATGATGACAAGGGTCCGGGCCGCCTCGGTCTTGGCCCGGTGCAGCATGGGCTTACTGGCCACCTGGGCGTACGTCACGGCAACACCCACAAAGCCCTTGCCGTGGCGACCATCCGCATTCTTGAAATTCGGGTCAATCGCAATGCCCACCTTGGCCGCGGCATCCGCCCACTGGCGTTTGAGGTGGTCGGTGGGGGTGACGATGGTGACCCTATTGATGGATCCGCGGGCCATCAGCTGGGTGGCAATGTGCAGGGCGAAGGTGGTCTTGCCTGCGCCGGGTGTTGCCACGGCGAGGAAGTCCCTGGGGTTCTGGGCAAAGTACTTCTCCATGGCTTCGCTCTGCCAGGCACGGAGTTTTTGGGCCGTTCCCCAGGCGGCACGCTCAGGGTAGGCCGGAGGCAGCGACGGGCCACCAAACAATGTTTCCGTCACGAATACTCCGCCATCCTCAAGTTACTTCTAATCATTGCCCCGCGCCCGGAAGCGGGCACGGTGAAACAGCGGCCATGCGGCCGCACTCAAACTTTTTGGGTCATCCCACGTTACTTCTTGGGTTCCTTCGGGCCTTTGCCCTTGCCGCCCTCGGGCTTCAAGCCATCGTAAATGGCCTTACAGTCGGGGCAGACCGGGAACTTCTGCGGATCCCGGCCGGGGGTCCACACCTTGCCACACAGGGCCACAACGGGATCGCCTGTCATGGCCGATTCCATGATCTTTTCCTTGCGAACGTAGTGCGAGAACCGCTCGCTGTCGCCGGGTTCAACTTCCTGGCGCAGTTCCTGACGCTCGATCACAGCGGTGGAACCACCGCTGCGCTCAGGATTTCCCATGGGCTGGTTTTCGAAGGGGTCTGGAGGCAAACTCATAAAGACCATTCTAGCGGCTCCGCGTCCGCGACTCACCGAAGCCACCACCGAATTGAGAAATCGACGAACCATTCGCTTCCACCCCGGAGCACGGATTGCGTGGCAGCTGCGCTAGCGTCGCCGAATATCCAGCCATTGCTGCGATAGCGTGTGGAAAAGAGATGCGGCGGGGAGGGACGTTATGTGATTAACTTCCCTCCCCGCCGCGGGTCTTGCCGCTTGGACCCCTGCTTTAGGTCGCCGCGCTTGCTAGACGCCCTGCCAGGACGGTTTGTTCTCATAAGCGTGGCGGTACGTGGATGCACCGGCAAGCTTTGATGCCGCGGCCTCGTCAATAATGACTGTGGCGCGAGCGTGGAACTGCAGGATCGATGCCGGGCAGGAAGCCGTGACCGGCCCTTCCACAAAGTCGCGGACCGCGTCAGCCTTGCCGGCACCGGAGGCAACCAGGACCAGGTGGCGGGCATCCATGATGGTGCCCAAGCCCTGGGTCACCACGTGGTGGGGAACCTGGTCCAAATGATCGAAGAAACGCGCGTTGTCCTGGCGTGTCTGCTCGGCGAGGGTCTTGATCCGGGTCCGCGACGCCAGCGAAGAACCGGGCTCGTTGAAACCGATGTGGCCGTTGGTGCCAACACCCAGGATTTGCAGGTCGATGCCACCGGCAGCCTTGATGGCGTCCTCGTAGCCCTGGCAGGCGCCTGCGATGTCCTCGGCGGCACCGTCCGGGCCGTGCACGTTGTCCGCTGCCACGTCCACGCGGTTGGTGAACTCGCGGCGGATCACCTCGCGGTAGGACTCGTAGTGGCCAACTGGCAGACCCACGTACTCATCCAGGGCAAAGCCGCTGACCTGTTCAAAGTTCAGGCCGTCTTCATCGTGGCGTCGTGCCAACTCGTCGTAAATCGGCAGCGGCGAGGAGCCCGTGGCCAGGCCAAGGACAGCATTGGGCTTCTGGCGAATCAGGGCCTCAATGGCGTCCGCGGCCAAGGCACCAATTTCTTTACTGCTGGGGAGGATGATGACCTCCATGAAACACGCTTCCTTTCACGACACCTATGTGCCTGTGCAATTCTCATTCGACGCTAATCTGCCGATTCTAACCTTAGCTATTACTGCTGCTGTTCCGTTAACGGTCCACCGACACAGCAAGCAACAACTCGGGGGCCCGCTGGTTGAAGGCGGCAGCTCCCTGGCGGATCCCCACCACCAGGAACACGGCGCCGAGGATGATCCCCACGGCCAGGGCCAGCCAGGCGAACAGCAGCTGCCCGGTCACCATGGCAATGATGGCAAGAATGAGCTCCGGCAGGACCAGGACACCCAAACCCACAAACCCGCCCATTTGAATCAGGACCGAGGACAGGCCGTTTCCGGGCCGCGTCTTCATGGGGCTCTCCCCGGGCAGCGGCACGCTCATGGTGAATCGGGCCGAGAACACGCTGGCCAGGCCAAGCCCGGAGCCCACCACGCCCAAGACCAGGCCCACGGTTGCCAGCAGCTGGCCCGGATCCTGGGCCAGCACTGCCCCGACGACGGCGTACAAGAGACCCAGCGGCAGGGCCAGGACCGCCGCAGCCAGTGCCCGTCCGCTCCTGTCGGCAGTCCCGGACACCCCCGTGGCAATGTGCAGGGCAAAGGCAGTGTTGTCATAGGAAATATCGGAGCTGATGGACCACACCACCAGGTAGGCGGCAAGGGCACCGCCCAGCCCCAGCGCAATCCCCAGGGACTGCGGGCCGCCCGTTTCGCTGGCCGTCTGGGACCCTGCAAACACAAAAATTAACGGTAGCAAGGGTGCAATGAGTAGGCCCGCGCTGTAGCGCGGATCCCGGAACCAGTAGGTGAGGCAGCGTGCTGCCACGGCCCCCGTGGGAGTGGCCGGGAACCAGGTGAAGAATCCCATCTTGCCCCCCGCCTTCCGTCCCCCGCCGGCGAACGCCGGCGTCACCAGGGCCCTGCCCAGGCATGCCTGCCAAATCCAGGTCAGGGCGCCGATGCTCGCCACGGCGATGAGGAGCTTGAGTCCCGCAGTACCGTAGGAACCGGCGGCAACGGCGGCGGGAACAGACCAAACAGCCCCCAAGGGAGTCCAGGAGACCGTCTGCGCCAAGGCCGGCAGGTACTCCTTGAAGTCACCGACGCCCGAGCTGACACCGCTGATGATGGGTCCCATGAACATCAAGGGCACCAGCAGCACAATGCCACTGGCATCCTTGAAGCGTCGCGAGGAGGCCAGGCTGGTGCTGGCTGCCGTGATGGCCCGCGAGGCCACAATGCAGGTCACGGCACCCAGCACGCCGCACAGCAGCGCAGCCAGCGCCGCGAGGGGATGGCGCCACCAGGCAATGGCCGTTCCCAGTGAGGCAAGGAGCGTGATGGCCCCGGGAATGCCAATGAAGCTCGCCAACAGCAGGCCCATGAGCATTGACCTCATGGGGATGGCATAGGTGGTGAAGCGTGCGGGGTCAAGGGTCATGTCCAGGCCGGCGGCAACCACCGGAATGACCAGCCACCCCAGCACCAGGGCCGCCCCGGCCAGTGTGAGCACAGTGCCGACGAGTTCGGCGTCGCCAGCACCCAGGGCGGCCAGCCCCACCAGGCTCATGGCCAGCACGCCCAGGCCGTACAGGCCGCCGATGATGAGCCCCACCAGCTGCCAGGGGCTGCGCTTGAGCGAGTTGCGCAGCAGGGCCAGCTTCAGTCCTATGAGGTGCGCAACCATGACAACCCCGTATTCTCCTTGCGTCCGCCCACAAGCTCAACGAATTTTTCTTCCAGGCTCTGGCTGCCACGGACCTCATCGACAGTGCCGGCGGCCAACACCCGGCCGGCGGCAATGACGGCAACGTGGTCGCACATGCGCTGCACCAGGTCCATGACATGGCTGGAGACTATGACGGTGCCGCCGGAGTTGACGTAGTCGTGCAAAATGTCGCGGATGTTGGCGGCGGAGACCGGGTCCACTGATTCAAAGGGTTCATCTAGCACGAGAAGTTTCGGGGCATGGATCAGGGCCGCCGCCAGGGCAATCTTCTTGGTCATGCCGGCGGAATAGTCAACCACAAGGGTCCCGGCATCGCGGCTCAGGTCCAGGGCGGAGAGCAGATCTTTGACCCGGGAGGCCACTGTGTCCTTGTCCATGCCGCGCAACAAGCCGGCGTAACTGACGAGCTGCTCGCCGCTGAGGCGGTCGAAGAGCCGCACGCCGTCGGGCAGCAGACCCATGAGGCGTTTGGACTCCAGCGGCTGGCGCCACACATCCACCCCGTGCACCCAAACCTGCCCCGCATCCGGACGCAGGAGGCCCGTTGCCATGGACAGGGAGGTTGTCTTGCCAGCGCCATTGGGTCCCACCAGTCCGTAAAAGGACCCGGCAGGGACGTCAAGGTCAATGCCGTCGACGGCAACCTTATTGCCGAAACGCTTGCTCAGGCCACGGATGGAAAGGGCCGGCGGCAGCCCTGTTTCCTTTGCTTGCTCAAAAGAGTTGCTCATAGGCACACCCTAACAATGCCGATCATGCGGGCGGGGCATCCCAAAGGATGAGATTGGCGCCACGTGCGGACCCCGACGGCGCAAAAAAACTCCAGCCCTTGCCTCCCCTGACGGGGCGGCAAAGCCTGGAGCTTCCTTGACCGTCGCAGGCTTAGAACAAGGCCCGAGCCAGTGCCTGGCGTGAGGCGGACACTCGGGGGTCGCCAACACCAATGGCGTCATAGAGCTCCAGCAGACGCACCCGGGCCGTGTCCCGTTCGGGGCCAAAGTGGGTGCCAATGAACTTCACAATGCGGGCAAATGCGTCCTCAACGTGGCCGCCCGTGACATCCAGGTCTGCCACCGCCAGGGCCGCCTCGAGATCGTCCGGGTCCCCGGCCGCGCGGGCCCGCAGCGCCTCGGCGTCGGCAACATTCAGCTCGGCTGTGCGGCGCATGAGGAGAACCTGCGCCAAGCCAACCTTCGCGGCGGCGTCGGACGGCATTTCAGCCAGCGCCTTCTCATAACTGGCCTGGGCCAGCGCCAGGTCACCGGCGTCGATGGCGTCGCGAGCGGCCTGGTGCAGCGGCGGCAGCGGCGGCTCGGCAGGGGCTTCCGGGTCCTTGGCGCCACCCAGGTTTCCTGTGACGCCGTTGCTGGCAGCGACCTTGAGCAGTTCGGTGAAGAACTCCTTGATCTGCTCCTGCGGCAACTCACCTTCAAACATGGGCACCGGCTGCCCCTTGATCAGGGCCACCACAGTGGGCACTGCTGTGACACCAAACGCCTGCGCAATCTGCGGGCTGGAATCAACATCCACCCGGCCCAGGGCAAGCTGGCCGCCGTACTCGTTGACAATCGCCTCCAGCACACCGGTCACCACCGAGGACTGGTGTGAGCGGGCAGATCCCAGCAGCACCACAACGGGCACCTTGGAGGACAGCTGGACAAGTTCCTGGAAGCTTTGCTCATTGACATCAACCGCGTACGGCGATGGCGTTGACGGGGCAGCCGTTGCCCGGTTCTTCAAGGCTGAAAGGTCGACGGCGCCGCGCAGGTTGATCCCGGGCGCTCCGTTGGGTGCCATGGGGCTATTTTGACTCATGAACTCACTCTAACTGTGCTGGCCCGCGACTTTTTCGAGATCTCGCCGCGGGTGAAACTTTGCCGTGCCAACCCCCGGTCTACTTGAACTTGCCGCCCACAAGATCCCGGGTTGCTGACAGTAGCGTAATTTTTCCGTCCCCGGAGGCCGGCGGGATGTACATGACAACAGGTTCCGCGTAGCTCAAGGTGAAGCCCTTGGTAGTCTCCTTGCCGCCCGTGAACACTGCTGCGTCGGCGGGAACGGTGAGCGTTGCATCCTCCTTGGACGTTGCATCAATGCCGAAGGTGTAGCCAACAACCACCATGGCGCCGCCGTCGGCTGTGCGCATGGCAACGGTTGACTCCAGATTCGCCGTGTGGCTGAAGACGTTGGTGGCGTCGTCGGCGTCGGCGAGAATCTTCTTCTGCGCGTCAAGAACGCTCGTGATGTAGACGCTGTCGTTGAAGGAATCCTTGAACTTGCTGTCAGCCTTGGTCAAACGGTCGCTGAGCGCCGCGATGGCGTCCTTGGGGCTCATTTTCAAGCCGGCGCTCTCGTCAACTGCCACGTCCTTGGTACCTTCCTTGTCCACAGTGGGAAAAGTCTGTCCCGGCAATAAGGGCGTGGCCTTGATCAGCTTGTAGTTTTCGCGTGGGCTCTGCTGGACCAGGGTCAGCAGCTGCGGTAGCGCGTTGTTCTCACCCTTGGTGACAAACATGGCCGACCGCGGCCAGGTCTCGGTGGTGGTGACAACCTTGGCCAGCAGTTGTGTTGCGCTGACGGGTTCCGGCGCCGGGGCACTGGCAACCTGGGAACGAATCTTGTAGTTGGCTGTGCGAACGTCCAAGGCCATGCCCGTGACACGCGGCTGAAGTTCCTTGGCGTTCTTGGCGTTGTCCCCCGAGGCAACCACGGTGGCCACGGCGGCGGCAATGCGCTGGACCTGGCTGTCCAAAAGTGACGGGAAGCCGGGTGTGTTCGCGTCGGCACTGGGCGCAGCGCTCTGGGCGGAGCTGGTGGCAGCCGGAGTGGCGGGAGCCGTGGTGGCGTCCTCGGCCACGGCCGGGCCAACACCTCCCGCCACCAGGACCACGGCCAGGGCTGCGCCCCAGCGGCCCTTGTGGTTCATGGTTTTCCGCAGGGTGCGGGGTGCCCCCAGCTCATCGGGTGAGCCGGCCAAGAAATCAGCCTTGCCCTTTTTCTTGGCGTCGTTCGTGGCGTCCTTCTTGGCGTCGGTCACCTCAGTATCCTGCTCCGACGCCGATGCGCCCTTGTCGTCGTCATTCTCGTCATCGCCGGCTGCCTCGTTCTCGGCAGCCGTCTTGTCCGCGGAGCCGGCATTATTGGCATCTGGCGTCTGGGCGGCTGTGGGCTGCAGGACAGCCGGCAATGCTGATGTGGCGTCGCTGACAAAGGCCGGGGCCGGGGTTTCCTTGGCTGCCTTGGTGTCCTCAACTGGCTTCTCGGCGTTCTTGGCTTCGGCGATGGTGGCCGGGGCCGCCTTGTCAGCAGCGCCAGCGGCCTTGGCGGCCACACGGGCTGCCACAAGCTGCTCGACTTCCAAGGCGCCCGTGGCGGGGTCGGCCGGGGCCTTGCCTGCCGCGCGTCGGCCAACAGGGGCAGGGACGCCGCTCTTGGGCTTCCGGGGTGCAATCAGGAACAACAAGGCAGCTGCCGCCAGCATGGCGGAGCCCAGAATCATCAATGGCACCGCCCAGGGGGTGCCGGCCTCATTGTCAACCGTCATGGAAATATTTGTGGGCGCAGGCGCCGTGCCGTCGGAGGAGAGCAGCAGGGCCCAGTCACCATGTCCCGGAGCCTGCCACGTGTAGGTCAACTCTCCTGTGCCCTTCTCCTCACTGACCCACATGTCCGAACCAGCAGGATTAGGCACAGTGGCCGATCCTGCCTTGTTCTGCGTGGTCAGGGCGCTGAAATCGTCATTGGCACCGTCCACCTGCGTGTAAGCGGCGTCGCCGATCCAGCCAATGATGTCGCGCTCCCGCGCCACAGCGAGCTGGATGGGGCCATCACTCTTGACAGTGAGGGTGAACTGACCGTCGCGGGTCTTGAGCATCTGTGGGCTGATGACTGTCAGCGGCGTTGCGCCAAGATCAGCGGGTGTGGCCGCTGTCAACATGGCGGGAGGGAGCCAGATGGTGCGCTGGCCAATGCCGGAACCCAACACCAACAAACCCAAAATAGCCAGGACAATTGCAATTTTTGAACGCAAGAACTTACCTAACATCGGCGGAACACTACTGTGAACGTTCCTTCTAGGGTAACCGAACCGTTATCTTATGGGCATGCCCAATTGACGAATCTCACGTTATTTCACTGCCCGCATGCCCCCAGTTCCGGGCCGCGCTGATACTCTCGAGTCACTATTGTGGTGCGGAGCCAACCATCCGCAAAATACCGGATGTGAAGGCAATACCCGTGAGTTCGTCCCCTGAATCAAGCGCAACAGGCCCCGTCCCCGCGGACGGCGCCATCCCTGAACAAGGCAGCCCCAGCCCTGCCACGGCCGCTCATTCCGGCCCCGATTCGTCCCCGTCGGGGCCGCCGGCACCGGTGGCTGCCGCTGCGGCTGCCGCTGCGGCCAGCGGCGCGATCCCCCACGAGGGATGGCGGGAATGGGTGGCAAAAAAGGTTCTCAAGCCGATCCCGGGCGCCCAGCCCCGGGTGCGCTTTGATCTGCCGGCCGAGACCAATCTGGAGGGGCACAACAAGGCCACCGCTGCCACGGCTGATGGCGCAACTGGCGCCAGTTTCTTGGGCAAGCCCATCTACTTCGGCTTCATGGGCACCATTGGCGTGGGCATCGCCTTGTTCCTTAGCTACATGCTCGCCAACACCCAGTCGCTGCTGCTGTGGATCGTCACGGCCCTGTTCATCGCCTTGGGGCTTGACCCGGTGGTCCGTTGGCTGGAGCGGCGCAGCGTGCCACGTCCGCTGGGCATCGTTTTGGTCCTGGGCGCCCTGCTGGGGCTGGTGGCCATCTTCTTCGCCACCCTGATTCCCACCATCATCCAGCAGACAACCCAACTGGTGAACAAGGCCCCCGGCTGGATCACGGACTTCTTGAATTCCGAGTTCTTCAAGCAGCTCGACGTCCAGTATCACGTGCTGGACACCATCAACGCCCAGGTTGCCAAATTCTTCCAGGACGCCCAGGCAGTGGGCGGCATCTTTGGCGGTGTGGTTGGTGTTGGCACCACCATTGCCAACGCCCTCTTTGGCACCTTGATTGTGCTGGTCTTGAGCCTGTACTTCCTGGCTTCCCTGCCTGGGATCAAGAAGTGGGGTTACCGTTTGGCACCTCGCTCCCGCCGGGCACGTGTTGAGGAGTTGAGTGAGGAAATCACCCGAGGGGTGGGCAACTACGTCATAGGACAGGTGTGCGTTGCCGTCCTGAACGCCAGCTTCGCTTTCATTGTCATGAGCATCTTGAACGTGCCGTTCAGCATCCTGTTGACCTTTGTTGTGGCCCTGCTGGCGTTCATTCCGCTGGTGGGCGGCATGATTGCGGCGGTGGTGGTCATCGCCGTGAGCCTGACGGGTGGCTGGCAGGTGGCGCTGATCTATGCCATCGCCTACCTGGCCTACCTGCAGTTCGAGGCCTACTTCATCTCACCGCGCATCATGCAAAAAGCCGTGGCGGTTCCCGGCGCCGTCGCCGTCATTTCCGTCATTGCCGGTGGCAGCCTGCTGGGCGTGCTGGGAGCCTTGATAGCCATTCCCACGGCCGCCGCCGTCATGCTGCTGGTCCGCGAAGTCTTCATTGCCCGCCAGGACAAGAACTAACCGGCCACAACGGCCCCGCCGCGACTACTGGGCTGCTGTCTCATGCCATTGGCCCGGCAGGTCCACGGCACTGCCCAAAACCGCTGAGGCAATCTCATTCAGGGCGCGGGCTGCGTACTTCTCCCCCACCCAGAGGTGCTTGGCACCAGCAACAGCCACCAGCTGCGCCTGGGGAACCGCTGAGAAGCGGGCGGCGGCCGCCACGGGCTGGAGATAGTCATCAAATTCCGGCACCAGGACGCTTAGGGGCCTGCCGTAGCTGGCCCAGGCACCCAGATCCGCATCCGTGGCCCTGTGCAGCGGCGGTGAGAGCAGCACGGCACCCTCAATCGATTCCGCCACAGGGGATACGGCGCCGTATTTGAGCACCAGCTCGGTGCCAAAGGACCAACCCACGAGCCAACGGTTGGGCAGGCCGCGGTCCACCGCAAACTGTACGGCCGCCTCAACGTCCAGGCGCTCCCCCAGCCCTTCCTCGAAGACTCCGCCGCTCGTTCCCCGCGGGGAGGAAGTGCCCCTGGTGTTGAAACGCAGCACGGCAATGCCGGCCATGGCGGGAAGGCGGTAGGAGGCCTTCTTGTAAACGTGGGAATCCATGAAGCCACCGTGGGTGGGCAGCGGGTGGAGGGTGATCAACGTTGCCCTCACCACGCCGTCGGCCGGCAACGCCAACTCCCCCACCAGGGTCAGGCCGTCGGCCGTTGAAAGCTCAATGTCTTCCCTGATGGCGGGCAGAATGGTGGCGGCGCGGACGTCGACCAGGTCGTGGGATGCGGGGTCAAAAACCATGTCCTCTAGCCTATCTGTACTTGTAACTGCGTCCGCGCCAGCAATTGCTGTGCCAGTGCCGCCTCTCGCGCAGGCCGGCCTCGGCACCAAACATGGCATCCTCCTGCCACACCACCAGGTGGGCAATGCCGGGCTGGACGGCACGGTGGCAGCCGGGGCAGGTGTAGGCCTTTTGCGCGTTGCTTGCCGTGATGGAACGCACCGCCCACTGGCCGTCGGGCGCCGATTCCCTAGCTGGAACACCCATCCGGGCCCTGTCCAGATCCGGTTCTTCCTGCTCCGCCCAACCCTTGGGGGCAGCGGAACGACGGCGCGGACGGTTTGAACGGGGCATGTTTCCATTGTGCCGCACCGGCGCAGCGAGCGCGAAGCGGCCGGACTGGCCGCCATCACCACCGGCGCCGAGCGGCTACAGTGGAGGGCGTGCGTTTAGTGATTGCCAAGTGCTCCGTCGATTACGTCGGACGCCTCAAAGCCCATCTTCCCCTTGCCGTCCGGCTCCTGTTGGTCAAGGCCGACGGTTCCGTCTTGGTGCACTCCGACGGCGGCTCCTACAAGCCGCTGAACTGGATGAGCCCGCCGGCCACCATGCGCACGCTCACCCCGGACGAGGCCGAGCTGGAGAGCGGCGTGATCGACCAGTGGATAGTGCAGTCGAGCAAGACCGATGACAGGCTCATCATCAACATCTATGAGCACATCAGCGACTCCAGCCACGACCTTGGTGTGGACCCGGGCCTGATCAAGGACGGCGTCGAAGCCGATCTGCAGCGCCTGCTGGCGGAACAAATTGGATTGCTGGGCGATGGTTTCACACTGATTCGCCGTGAATACTTCACAGCCATTGGCCCCGTGGACATTCTGGCCCGCGACGCCAAGGGCGCCACCGTGGCCATTGAACTCAAACGCCGCGGCGACATTGACGGCGTCGAACAGCTCACCCGCTACCTGGAACTGCTCAACCGGGACCCGCTGCTGGCTCCCGTGCGCGGTATTTTCGCCGCCCAACAAATCAAGCCGCAGGCCAAAACTTTGGCCACCGACAGGGGCATTGAATGCAAGACCCTTGATTACGACGCCATGCGCGGCGTAGATGACAGCGCATCACGGCTCTTCTAGGCAGGCGGCTGCCCAACCTGACTAGACTTGTTCCATGACTGCTCACCAACCTGCGCCCGTGTCCACCAAATACCTCATCCAAGGCGCCGTAGTTACCGACCACGGCGTCATTGAAGGTGGACTGCTCGCCATTGAAGGTGACAGGATTGTCTATGCCGGGCGGGCCGACCACTTCGACGAGCCCGACTTCAGCCAAGACTCCCTCGACGCGGCCAACATCATCTCCCTCCCCGCAGGCCAGCGCATCATTCCGGGCCTCATCGACATCCATAACCACGGCGGCAATGGCGGCGATTTCCCCAGCGGTGACGAAGCCTCGGCACGGATTGCCGTGGATTTCCTGCACCGCTCCGGGACTACCACCTTGCTGGCCAGCATGGTCACAGCCTCCCCGGAAGACCTCATCAAGGGTATTGGCATCTACGCCAACATGACCGATGAAGGGCTCCTTGCGGGCATTCACCTGGAGGGCCCCTTCCTTTCCCACGCGCGCTGTGGCGCCCAGAATCCGGCCTTCCTGCTGGAACCTGACCTTGAGGTCATGGGTTCCCTGATCGAGGCCGGCCGCGGCACCATCATCACCATGACGTACGCCCCCGAACTCCTCGGTGCGCCCGAGCTGGTTGACCTCATGACAAGCCACGGGATCACACCGTCCCTGGGCCACACCGATTGCGACACGGCGACGGCTGCCGAGTCCCTGGAGCAGGCCCGTGAAGGTTTGGATTCCACCGGGTTCGACGGCGTTTCCGGCCGCCCCACGGTCACTCACCTTTTCAACGGCATGCCTCCCATGCACCACCGCTCGCCCGGGCCTGTGGCCGCGTGCTTGCGCATTGCCAAGGCCGGGAACGCTGCCGTGGAGCTTGTTGCCGACAACACCCACCTGGATCCGGAAACGGTCAAGACAGTGTTTGAGTTGGTGGGTGCCGTCAACATTGTGCTGGTCACCGATTCGATGGCCGCAGCGGGGCTGGCGGATGGCCAGTACATGCTGGGCCCGTCCCCTGTGAGCGTTACCGACGGCGTGGCGACCCTGGATGCCACCGGGTCCATCGCCGGGGGCACGGCCACCCTGCTCGATGTAGTCCGCCGCACCACAGCTGCCGGAGTGAAGTTCACCGATGCACTCAAGTCCGCCACAGTGGTCCCGGCCGCCGTGCTGGGCCTGACCGACGAGGTTGGCTCGCTGCGCCGCGGCCTGCGGGCGGATTTTTTGATAGTGGATGCCGACTTGACCTTGCAGCGCGTCATGCGTGCCGGGGCGTGGTTGAACTAGTGGATGCCGACTTGACCTTGCAGCGCGTCATGCGTGCCGGGGCGTGGTTGAACTAGTGGATGCCGACTTGACCTTGCAGCGCGTCATGCGTGCCGGGGCGTGAGTGAATCCGTTAATATTTGCGTCTCTTTTGTGCACGTCATTGACCTGGCATGTGACTCATGCCATGCTGAGGTCGGCCTCTAGTTCGGCAAGCTGCCAAGAGCTAGGCACTACACAACGCAGTACATATGCGTTGTCATCACAAGGAGAAAATGTATGGCACAGGGTACCGTCAAGTGGTTCAACGCTGAAAAGGGCTTCGGCTTCATCACCCCGGATAATGCCGAGGCGGATGTCTTTGTTCACTACTCGGAAATCCAAAGCGGCGGCTTCAAGACCTTGGATGAAAACGCCCGGGTCGAGTTTGAGGTGGGGCAAGGCACCAAGGGCCCCCAGGCCACAGGTGTCACCACCCTCTAGTCCTTCCGTGCCCCAAGAGTTCTGGCACGATCACTAGCCCCCGGCATGATGCCGGGGGCTAGTGCTTTATGGCTTGCGCAACACTTTGGCCAGGGTCCGTACAGAAACATTGGGCATATAAGCTTCGCCCACGGCGCGGCCGATGGCAGGCAGGGACAACGGATCCTGGTACATCAAGTACAAGGGCCTATGGCGTGGCTGGAACCGCTGTTTGAAGTTGGCCAGCGAGGCAAAGCCGTAGACGGGCTCCAGGGTGCGCGCCAACAGGGCCAGAATGCGGCCCAGGCTGCTGTCCTGCTCCTCGCTATTGGCCAAGGGTGAGCCTGAAAGGGAGATGTACTCAACGGTTTCGGCAAAATGGTTCACGGCCTGGGCAATGAGGTACTCCATGACACCGTTGAAGGCTTCCGAGTTGCGGCGCATGAAGTCAAGCGTCCAGCTCACCACCTCGCCGTTGGAAAAGACCGGCAGCCAACTAGTTACGGCGTGAATGTGGCCGGAATCGTCGATGGCCAGGCACAGCTGGACATTCTCGTTCTTGAGTTCCTCAAGCCCGCCCAAGGTGAAGCCAAGTTCCGGCAGAGCCTGGGCGGAGACCCAGTCCTCGGAAATCTCATTCACGGCCGTGCGTTGAGCGGATGTGAGTTCACCATAGCTGCACCACAGCGGGCGGACTCCCAACTTGGCCGCCTTGTTCAAGGCTGTGCGCACATTTTGCCAGTCCTTGCCCTTGAAGTTCATGGTGTGCACATCGAGAAGTGTTTCCTGGGCAACAACAATGCTTCGAAAATCGCGTTCCAGCAAGGGATTGGCCTGCGCCTGCGTCACGGAGTAAAAACACGGCGTCAATGACTCCTCGGCACAGAAATCCAAGAACTCATCCATGGCAGGTACATAGTCCTGGGCCAGCCCTACCGGACCACCAACGGTGACAGCCACGCCGTTGTGGGCCTGGTAGGCCACGGCCACGGTTCCCGTTGAGTTGAACCAGTACTGGTTGTTGGCCCACAGCGTCATCCAGGACAGCGAGTCCCCGCCCAAACGCACCAGCTGCTGGGTCTGGCGGGCATCCGACTCTCCCGCCTGCGTGCGTCTGCTCAGGAAGACAGCCAAAATGCTGAAGGCACTGAGCAGCCACAGCACGGGACCGCCCATGCTAAACAGTAAGGACGAAAAGAAGCCGTGTGGATAGACGGCGGCCACATAGCTCCAGGGGAAGGGATAGGGCAGCACAATCCGAGGAAGGCTCGCCACCAATCCCCCTATCCCGTGGGGGCCGGAAAGATTCCCCTCGGCAAACCAGGCCACACTGTAGAGGCCCACAAAGGCCAGCAGGAGCAGGGGCAACAACACCAGTGAACGCCGGCGCAGTGCCGGATCCGGGTCAATGGAGAAATGCCGGCGGTAGATGACCAAAAGCGCTGCGATGACCAGCGGCACCAACACCACCGGCAGTAGTTCCCACACCGATTCGTTGATGCTCAGGGCCCTGTGCCCGCGGCGCAGCGGCAGGCCGAAGCCCGCGAACACCTGAAAGTAGATGGCGGAGACCACGCCAATGACCACGTGCAGGTAGACGGCGGCCCACAGGGCAAGCCGGTTGCCGCGCCGCAGTCCCTCCGCACAAACCAGCAACAGCACCATGGGCATCAAGGCCAGCAGATGGCCGCCGGAGCTCAGCAGGGCTATGTTGTGCAGCGCCGCAAGGCACTCGCCCTCACCTGGCGGGCAGTTAGCCTGGGCCGCGCCCAGATTCTGGCTCGTGATCCAGCCGCGCAGCACTGCCAGCGGCCCCACCGGCACATGCGCCACGGCGGCTGCCACGGGGCCGATGGCAAGGACAGCGACCACCAGGGCCAAGTTGGTCCGCACTTCACGGCTGGTGGATCGGCGCACAACACCCTGTCCCACGGCTGCAATCAGCAGCCTCCCCAGAATCAAGCCCGCCAGGGCAGTCACCAGGATGAAAATGTGCTGCGCATGGCCCACGTACACGGTGAGCATCAAGGCTCCCGCCACCACCAGCACGCGAAGGCGCCGTCGCCACAGCACACTAATGGCTTGGCTGGCAGCCATGAGGGCACCCACCGATGCGGCGAAGGGTCCCAGCAGTGTTGCCTGGACCATGCCGGCCGGCCATTGAAGCCCCGCGCGGCTACCCACTCCCACCATGGCTGAATACACGATAATGCCAGCCAGTTGGGAAGCGATGAACAGGGCAGCCGTCCGCCTGGTGCCCAGCGTGGATTCGACAAGACCCAGCAGCAACGCAACGGTGGCCACGGCAAGCAGCATTGACGCCGTACTGGAACTCAGGATGATGGAGGTGATGGCATTCCACCACTGCCCGCCCAACAAGTCAGAAAGTTGAAATCCCCAGCCGATGGCGATGGATTCCGGCAGGCGGCCCATGAAGCCACCCGCTGCGAAATGCGCCGCCAGGCAGAGAACAATGATCCCGGCGGAAAATGGCACACGTTTTATCCTTCTGCCCAGCGCAGAAATCACCGTGCGGGCGGTGCTGACGGCCCGTGATGGGGCGCCCGGATGCCCGGGAGTTGCTGCTGTGGTCATTGCAGGCCAAGCCTGCCCGCCAGCATGGACAGCGCCTGCGGCAGGGCTGCGTTGGCCACCGCCCAGGAATGACCGCCGGGGAAGGCTATGGATGGGGCATTCATGCCTGCTTTTCGGGCAGCGGCAACAAGTTCGGACACATTAGCAGAATACAGCGCATCGGCGTCCCCCACGGCAAACATGCCGGAGATGTGCGGGTAGTGGTTTTTAGCCATGAGCGTCAGCGGCAACTGGGCGTCGAAGGCAGCAGTGTTGCCGTGAAAGGCCCGCTGCACGGTGACTGCCCGGTTGGCAGCCAAGGCCGGTTCCCGCTCCGGTGAAATGGCCACGAATGAGTGAAAGACTCCCGGGTGGCGCGTCACCATCTGCAGTGCACACGTGCCGCCGTAGGAGAAGCCGCCCACGGCCCAGTGGGCGGGGTTGGTGTCGGCATCAAGATTGGCCTTGATCCAGGCGGGGACATCCTTGGCCATATAAGCGTCGGCCTGGCCCAGCGCTGAATTCATGCACATGGTGTTTGCCCCATCGCTGCCATTGGGGTCCGGGACCACCACAATGGGGGCCAAACCGCCGTGTGCTGCGGCAAAGGCGTCAAGCTCGGCCACGAGTGCGGTGGAACGAAACCATGACTCAGGGGAACCCGGCTGGCCACTGACAAGGATCAGGACCGGCAGGACAGGCCGCGAGGCTGCCGCATAGGCTGGCGGCAGGTACACCATGGCGTTCCTTGGCTCAAAGCCGCGGGATTTGCCGGGTATGGGCACGGAGTAGACTGAGCCGGCACTTGGCGTTCCTGCTGCCTTCTCCCAGCCCCTGCTGGCAGGGCCCGTCATGAAACGGGCTTCAGGGCTGTGCTGGGCTGCAGGCAGGGCGGACGCCTGTTCCACCGGAACGGCGCGCAGCAGAGAGCTGACAGTGGGATATTGGCCAAAGGTGGTGTTGAATGACAGCCCCACAGCGGCCAGCACGGTGGCCGTGGCCAGGACGGCCAGGGCACGCCGGGTGGCGGTGGTTCGTTGCGGGTGGCGCACCGCCGTGGTGCCGCCGCGACGCCGCAAGCCGGCAAACGCCGTCGTGCTTCCCAAAACCAGCACCCACATGATGAGGGCCACGTTGAGGACAGCTGCCGTGGGCAAGTCTTCGGGCCACCAATACAGCACGTGGATCACTGCCCAACAGGCAACCACGCTCACCACCAGGGAAATCGTTGCAGTGATGGCCACGAACAGGAGCCACGGGCGCGAGCGGCGCAGCACAAGAAAAAGCAGGGCCAGGGCGCCCAGAAACAAAGAAATTATGGGGAGCGTGCCATCAAGCAGGCTCAGCCCGTAAAACCAATTCATTGATTCACCACGCTCCATGGGTGCACCGGCGGGCAGGGGTGCAGGGCCATATTAGTGCCAGCGGCCGGGACCTGGCTGGGGGCCGGCTTCCAGCCAGGAGGACAGGCCTGCGTAGGCGGCAAACTTCATGGCCAGCAGCACCTCCTTGCCCTCATAGTTGAGCATGACGATGACAACCCCTGGCGGGACGCGTGTCAGCTCGCTTTCGGTGGGCTCGCGGCGACCCAGCAGCACAATCTTGTTGCGCTTCATGGTTTTGGCCGGGAGCGGACTTAACGACAGAAGCCGAACCCACTCGAGGTCCGACTCCTGGTAACGACAAACCCCCATTGCCCAGCGATTGTTCGCTGTGGAAATGGAGGCGTCGACTGTGCCCCAGGTGCGCCGCAAAACAATGCGGCGCACCCCAAACAGACACAATGAAACTATTACCAGCAGGAATACTCCTGCCAGAGAGATGAACGCAAAACCCAACTGGTTCATCAATTGATTGCTAGCGAATCCCTGCGTTTGCCGACGTGCCCTCGTGGAGACGGGCACCATCAGCAACGATCACGACCCGGTTGCTGTCAACGGAGAAGAAGCCGCCGTCAACGTCAACCGAGAAACGGCTGCCGTCCACGGGTGCGATCTCCAGCAAGCCCGGCGCCAAAACCGCGAGCAACGGGGAGTGGCCGGGAAGAATCCCGATCTCGCCCTCGCTGGTAAACCCCTTGACAAGGGTCGCTGCGCCAGACCAAACAGCGTGGTCAGCCGCTACGATTTCAACTTCGAGGTTAGCCATGATTACTTTGTCGATTCCTGGATTGCAGCCCACTGACGCTCAACATCATCCATGCCGCCGATGTTGAAGAACGCCTGCTCGGCAATGTGGTCGACGTCGCCGTCGCAGATCGCGGTGAAGCCTTCAATGGTGTCCGCAATGGAAACCGTGGAGCCTTCGACGCCGGTGAACTGCTTGGCGGTGTAGGTGTTCTGTGACAGGAACTGCTGGATACGGCGAGCACGCGATACAACGATCTTGTCCTCTTCACCGAGCTCATCGATACCGAGGATCGCGATGATGTCCTGAAGTTCCTTGTTCTTCTGCAGGATCTGCTTGACACGGACAGCCGTGTCGTAGTGAGCCTGGCCAACGTACTGCGGGTCAAGGATGCGTGACGTGGACGTCAACGGATCGATGGCCGGGTACAGACCACGGGAAGCGATTTCACGGGAAAGTTCCGTGGTTGCATCCAAGTGGGCGAAGGTCGCGGCCGGGGCCGGGTCCGTGTAGTCATCAGCAGGCACGTAAACGGCCTGCATGGACGTGATGGAGTGACCCTTGGTCGAGGTGATGCGCTCCTGCAGGAGACCCATCTCATCGGCCAGGTTGGGCTGGTAACCCACAGCTGAAGGCATACGGCCCAACAGTGTGGAAACTTCGGAACCGGCCTGTGTGAAACGGAAGATGTTGTCAATGAAGAGCAACACATCCTGGTTCTGCACGTCGCGGAAGTACTCAGCCATGGTCAGTGCCGACAGGGCAACACGAAGACGCGTTCCCGGCGGCTCATCCATCTGGCCGAAGACCAGCGCGGTGTCCTTAAGAACACCTGCTTCTTCCATTTCAACCCAGAGGTCGTTACCTTCACGGGTACGCTCGCCAACACCGGCGAATACCGAGGTACCACCGAAGTTGCGGGCCACACGGGTGATCATTTCCTGGATCAAAACGGTCTTACCGACACCGGCACCACCGAACAGACCAATCTTTCCACCCTTGATGTACGGGGTGAGCAAGTCAATGGACTTGATACCGGTCTCGAGCATCTCCGTGGAGCCTTCGAGGCTGGCAAAAGCCGGGGGCTTGCGGTGGATGGGCCAGCGCTCGGAGATTGTGAGCTCCGATTCCTTCACGTCCAGGGGTTCGCCCAAAACGTTGAAGATGTGGCCCTTGACGCCGTCGCCAACAGGCACGGTGATCGGTGAACCCGAGTCCTGCACGCTGGTACCGCGGACAAGTCCGTCGGTGGCCTGCAAGGAGATGGCACGGATGAGGCCGTCTCCCAAGTGCTGGCTGGTTTCGAAGGTGATGGTCTTGGTCTCACCGTTGAGAGTGATCTCGGTGGTGAGTGCATTGTAAATGGCGGGAATGCCGTCAGCCGGGAATTCGACGTCGACAACCGGGCCGATGACGCGCGCAATGCGGCCTGTGGCACCGGCCTTCGCAGCGGTTCCCTGCTCGTTAAGTTGGGCAGTCATCTCTCTCACTTCACTTGTGTAGATGGCATTGAATAAGTATGAATTGGGCTGCTAAGACGCGTTGAGCGCATCTGCGCCCGCAACAATCTCGGAGAGCTCCTGCGTAATCTCAGCCTGGCGGGCGTTGTTACGAAGACGCGTGTACTTCTTGATCAGATCGCTGGCGTTATCGCCCGCAGTCTTCATGGCCCGCTGGCGTGCAGCAAGCTCTGAAGCTGCAGCCTGCAACAGCGCTGAGAAGATGCGTGATTCGATGTACCGCGGCAACAAGGCGTCCAGGACGTCTTCAGCCTGCGGCTCGAACTCGTACAGCGGCAGGAGGTCGTCTGAGGATTCAACTTCTTCCTCAACCACTTCCAACGGCAGCAAACGAATTACTGTGGGCTCCTGAACAACCATTGACTTGAACTGGGTGTAAACAACGTGAATTTCATCCACGCCACCCTCTTCGAAGTCGGTGGCAAAGTCCTGTAGCAGGGCAACGCGTAGTTCACGTGCAGTTTCAAAATCCGGGGCGTCAGTTCCACCGGTCCACACCTTGGCGTAATCACGGCCACGGAAGTCAAAGTACGCCTGAGCCTTGCGGCCGACCAAATAGGTCGAGACGTCCTTGCCTTCTCCGTGCAGCAATTCGATGAGGTGCTCCGCCTGCTTCAAAACGCTGGCGGAGTAGGACCCGGCAAGACCACGGTCGGAAGTCATGACCAATACTGCGGCCCGGCGGATCTGATCCGGCTCGGTTGTCAGCGGGTGGTCGACCTCGGACTGGGACGCAACGGCAGAAACGGCACGGGTGATCGCATTGGAGTACGGCAATGATGCCGCGACACGTACACGTGCCTTTCCAATGCGGGACGCAGCGATAAGTTCCATCGCCTTGAAGATCTTTTGCATCGACGTGGTCGATGAGATCTTCTGGCGGTAAACCCGTATCTGGGCTCCCATGTTTGTCCTTTCCTTATCCTTGTTTGGGTTGTTGGCCCGTTATGGGCCAACAACCCAAATCAATGATGGTGTCAGCGTTTCTGCTTGACGATCTTTTCCTGGTCGACGTCCTGCGCTGAAAGCGCGTCGAACTCTTCATGGCCGGCGCCAACCAAGTGGTCGTCGCCCTCCGCGAAGAAGCCCTTCTTGAAGGAGTCAATGTTGGACTTGAGCGCGTCAACAGTCGAGGGTTCCAGCAGGTTGGTTTCAGCCAACGTGGTCAGGATCGACGTGCGGTGACGCAGGTAGTCAAGGAACTCGCCCTCGAAGCGGAGAACATCCTCCACCGGGACATCGTCCAAGTAGCCGTTGGTGCCCATCCAGATTGAAACAACCTGGTTTTCGACCGGGAACGGTGCGTACTGTCCCTGCTTGAGCAGTTCCATCAAACGCGCACCACGGGTCAGCTGCTGCTTGGTAGCGGCATCCAAATCGGAGGCGAACATGGCGAATGCCTGCATGTCGCGGTACTGAGCCAGTTCCAGCTTCAAAGTACCGGCAACCTTCTTCATGGCCTTGACCTGTGCAGCACCACCAACGCGGGAGACAGAGACACCCACGTCCACGGCGGGACGCTGGTTGGCGTTGAAGAGGTCGGACTGCAAGAAGATCTGGCCATCGGTGATGGAAATAACGTTGGTCGGGATGTAGGCCGAGACGTCATTTGCCTTGGTTTCGATGATCGGCAAGCCGGTCATTGAACCTGCACCCAGCTCGTCAGAGAGCTTGGCACAACGTTCCAGAAGGCGGGAGTGCAGGTAGAACACGTCACCGGGGTATGCCTCGCGGCCCGGCGGGCGACGCAGCAACAGTGAAACGGCGCGGTAGGCCTCAGCCTGCTTGGAGAGATCATCAAAGACGATCAGGACGTGCTTGCCGCCGTACATCCAGTGCTGGCCAATGGCCGAACCGGCGTAGGGAGCCAAGTACTTGAAACCGGCCGGGTCAGATGCCGGGGAAGCTACAATGGTGGTGTATTCCAGGGCACCGTGGTCAGCCAAGGTCTGGCGAACGGCTGCAATGGTGGACGCCTTCTGGCCGATTGCCACGTAAACGCAACGAACCTGCTTCTTGACATCATTGGAAGCCCAGTTGGCCTTCTGGTTGATGATGGCGTCAACGGCCAGGGCCGTCTTGCCCGTCTGGCGGTCACCAATGATCAGCTGACGCTGGCCACGGCCGATCGGGATCATGGCGTCAATAGCCTTCATACCGGTCTGCAGCGGTTCGTGAACCGACTTGCGCTCAGTAACACCAGGTGCCTGAAGTTCCAGGGCACGGCGGGTTTCGGGTACGATCTCGCCCAGGTCGTCAATCGGCTGGCCCAAGGGGTCAACCACGCGGCCCAGGAAGTTGTCGCCAACCGGCACGGAGAGGATCTCCCCGGTACGGTGGACTTGCTGACCTTCGGCGATGCCGTTGAAGTCGCCAAGGACGACCACGCCGATCTCGCGAGTGTCCAAGTTCTGGGCCAAGCCCAGTGTGCCGTCTTCGAAACGAAGCAGCTCGTTGGCCATGACAGAGGGAAGTCCCTCTACCTTGGCAATGCCGTCACTTGCGGTGGTGACGCGGCCAACCTCGACGCGCTCTGCGTTGCCCGGTTCATAGGACGCTGCGAACTCATTCAAGGCATTGCGGACGTCGTCGGCATTGATGGTCAAGTCGGCCATCTGCAGTCCCTGCTCTCCTAAGTTGTGGTTACCGCCGCATAAATGGTGGGCGGCGGTAGCCTAAATGTTTGATTCAGTCTGTTGTGGACTGGCTGCTAAGAAACGAAAAAGTTTCTTAGACTGCCAACCGGCGGCGAAGTTCGGCAAGTCGCGTGGCTGCGGTTGCGTCAACAACCTCATCCCCCACAACAACCTTGATTCCGCCGACTAATGTCGGGTCGATATTGACATTGATCTTCAATTCGCGACCATAGAGATTGTTCAAACCGGCCTGCAGGCGGGTCAACTGCTCTACGCTCAGGTCACGGGTGACACTGACGTAGGCAATCCAACGCTGCTGGCGTTTGGCAACCAATTCCACGAAACGTTGCACCAAGGCCGTGGGCTTGAGCCCGCGGGGGGCTGTTACGGCCTGGCGGATCAACAGGGCGGAGACGTCACTTGCCGCCGGAACAACGCGCAGCGCCAGGGCGCTCTTTGCTGCATCCGTGGCCTGTGCATCGTCCAACGCACGCTGCAGATCATGACTGGACCCAACAACTCGGATAAACGTGAAGAGTTCTTCTTCAAGCTTGTCCAGGTTGGCAGAGCCGTCACCCTGACCTTCAGCAACCGCGATCGCCGACGTTGCTGCCAAGACTTCTAGTGCATCGCCAAGGTCACGTGCCGAGCTCCATCGTGAGGCAACCAGTCCCAGGAACACGTTCTGTGCTTCCGGGCTCACCTTGCCTGCAAGGAGCTTGGCAACAAGTGCTGCCTTATCCGCGCTCTCACGAGAGGGATCAGTCAGGGCACGGCGAAGGCCGGCGTTGCTGTCAAGGAGCCCCAAGATGGAAAAGAGGTCCTTGGCCAATGCGATCGACGCAGTGGCGAGCTTGGGTTCCAACGACTCCAAAGCCGCTGCCAATGACTTGCTCGATACACCTGCCATTACTTCGATACACCCGCGTTCGCCTGGTTTTCCAGATCGGTCAGGAAGCGCTCAACAACACGGTTGGAACGCGCATCATCGTTAAGGGCTTCGCCCACGATTTTGCCTGCCAGCTGTGTTGCCAGTGTGCCAACCTCACTGCGGAGGGAGTTCACTGCTGCAACACGCTCGGATTCGATCTGGACCTGGGCCTGAGCGGTGATGCGTGCAGATTCCTCTGCAGCCTTCTCCTTCAGGTCGGCCAGGATCTGTGCGCCTTCTGCACGGGCGCTCTCACGGATGCTGTTGGCTTCCGTGCGGGCGTCCAGCAGCTGGGCCTTGTACTGCTCCAAGAGGGCATTAGCTTCGGCCTGAGCCTCTTCTGCCTTCTCAATCCCGCCCTCGATGGCTTCTACACGATCCGTGTATGACTTCTCAAAGGAGGGGGCGATGAATTTCTTCACCACGAAGAGCAGGACAGCGAAAGCTACAGCCGTGACTAGAATTTCCCACGGGTTAGGCAGGAGTGGGTTTGCACCCTCACTAGCAGCGAGGATTACTTCTGCGGTAATCATTTCTCACTAATCCTTAATCTGATATTCGTCCATGAACAACAGATCCCCGTCAAGGGGATCCACAAGTCTTTGGACTAGACGCCAACGACGAAGGCGAAGACCAAACCAAGGATGGCCAGTGCTTCTGCAAGGGCAAAGCCGAGCAAAGCGATGGGCTGCAGGATGCGCTGAGCTTCCGGCTGGCGGGCTACACCGTTGATGTAGGCAGCGAAGATCATACCCACACCAATAGCCGAGCCAATTGCTGCCAGGCCGTAGCCAATCATGTTGAGCGAGCCGTGGAGTTCCATTTCGTTCCTTTCAAGATACCGGCATTGTGCCGGCAGGTTGTGAGGTGATTCTTTATTCGAGAAAAACTAGGGGTGTTGCGGGGGAAACTTAGTGTGCGTCAGCTTCCAGGCTGCCCTGGATGTAGATAGCTGTCAGCAGGGTGAAGACGAATGCCTGCAGCACCATGATCAACAGTTCCAGGCCATACATGGCCACAAAACCGATAATCACGGCAACGCCGGTGCCCTGGAGCAGGAGGTTGTCCTGTTCCGTCATCAAGAAGCGGGCACCGCTTCCTGCGAGAACCACAATCATGTGGCCCGCGAGCATTGTTGCCATCAAACGCAAGGAGTGCGTCAGCGGGCGGACAATGAAGTTGGAGATGATTTCCAACGGCACCAGCAGCGGCAGGATCCAACCGGGAACACCGGAAGGAACAACTGCCAGCTTGAAGAACTTGATGCCGTTCTTCTGCACGCCAACACCAATCCACGTGAAGTAGATGATCAAGGCAAGTGCATAAGCACTGCCGGCGTGGGAGAAGGAAGGAAGCTGCAAGAACGGGATAGCACCAAAGATGTTGTTCAGCAGCGTAAACATGAACACTGAGAAGAGCAGCGGCACCCAGGGGCGGAAGTTCTTCTCACCCATGATGTCGCGGCCAACAGTGTTGCGCACGAAGCTGTAGAAGCCTTCGGCGAAGAACTGGACTTTGCCCGGAACCAGTTTCGGGTTTCGGATCGCAGCCATAAAGAACCAAGTGATCAGAACCACCGACAAGATGATCATTACCATCTGCTTGCCAAGTCCAGTACCGTATTCGGCCATCCAGGGAAGGATGTCTGGGAGGTGGGTGTCACTAATCGTCGGTGGGATGAAGCCACCGTCATTCGAGGCCATCGGAAGCGCAAACGCGGTCAACGCGCTGTCCTCTCTGCAGTTTCGGTCATAGGGCAAGTGTGGCGGCCCATCAAAAGATGGTCAGCACCGTGAGAAAGTCTGATGGTGGAAATCATTGTTGCGGCGTATCATCCTGGCGGCCATGCCTTTGGTGATGCCGGGCCAGAAAATATCCACACACCGCCCCAACGGGCAGGGCAGCGAACAGAATCCAACCAGTATCCAACAAATTGTCCACTCCCCACCCTATCAAACCCCAGAGCAGGATTCCGCCAATAATGTAGGTGAAGTCAAGCTTTGAAGCATCAGACTTGGGTGGGACTACCACGTGATGAGGCTCGTGGTCAGCCGGGTTCTTATTCGCCATGAGGCAGATCCTTTGCATCGTTTTTGTCCTGCGGATCCGCCGCTGCCGGCTCGTCAAAGAACAAGTAACGCTGCTTGCTGAAGATCACCACCTCCGTGGCCTGCCATAACAAGACACTGACGACGGCGGCAGCCGCGAACCAGGGCTTGTTGAGCCAGGTGGGGGTGCCGAGCGCAAAAAGCACTGCGGCGAAGCCCACAACCTTGACGAAGTAGGTCATGACGAAGACGCCCATGACAGCTGACGGCATCTTCTTGCTGGCGAGGTGGCCCACCAACAGGCTTAGGCCAAAGAAGGCCATCACCAATAGTGAGCCAAACAGCACGCTGAGCACGCCGTCGAGGTTTGTGAAGAAGAAGGCAACCACCACCATGACCACCATGGCCATTCCACCCACCAGAAGACACCTTTTCAGGATGTTCGCGCTGGGGCTCACAGTGGGACCGGAGGCCACAAGATGACCACGCGCAGCGCTGTTGCGGGCGCTTTTGTCCTTCATGGGAACTCCAAAATGGGGGAATGATGGGGGCGAAAAAGAAAATATTGTGCACAAATGTGACGTTTTTCAAGGCCTGGCGGTGCGATTGACACCGTAGGGAATTCTACACGAGATAGAAGTTCATTACGACGTGGCGGTCCTATAAGTTTAGCTGTTGGACCTGGCACGCCGGCCAAGGTAGCGCTGGAACAGCGTTGGGGAGCGCAAATAGGCCAACACAATCAGGAAACCTGCAGCCGTGGAAATGAGCTGAACCATTTCCCCGCCACTGGCAGCTGCAATGCCCAGCAGGCTCACCAGAAGGGTTGCCAGCGACACCACGGCCGTGGCCGCAGTATGACTCAGGCCAACGATTGTCAGGCGCTGGTAGACGTGTTCGCGGTGGGCCGCATACCAGCGCTCCCCCGCCAGAAGCCTGCGCAGGAACGTCACAAACGTGTCGGTCAGGTAGATCAGTACCGGGGAGAAAATGTACTCCACCGGAACTCCTGCCAGGAAGGCGCACATGGCGGTGACAGCTATGGAGGCACCAAGCAAATAGCTGCCCACATCGCCTAAGAACACGTTGTTGCGGCCCAGGTTCCACGGCAGGAAACCGGCAAAAGCCATGGCGATGGCAATGCCCACATAAACCAGCCAGGCGTGGTGCGTGGCGTAGCCGGCATAGGCGTACAGGCCGCCCACCAGCAGCCCGTGCATGCCTGAGATGCCGTTGATGCCGTCCATGAAGTTGGCAACGTTAATGTAGGCGGCCACGGCAATGGCGCCGGCCGGAATGAGCCACAACTGCTGCTGGCCCGGATCGATGATGGCCACGGCGGCCGTTGCCGCCCCACCCACCAACAGCTGCAGGCCGGCACGGATCTTCACGCTCAAGCCGCGAATGTCTTCAATCCAGCCAATGGTGGCCGCAGCCAGCATGAGCGCCGCAATCACCACCAGCACCAGGGTTCCTTGATGTCCGGACCCGGTCTGGGGCAGGAAGATGGCCGCTAGCACGGCGGCGGGCAACGCGACCGCCGTCGTAATTCCCATGCCTCGGATGGTGGGAATTTGGTGCGATGAGCGCGCGTTGGGCACGTCGAGGACGCCCGCCCTGGCCAGCAGCGGGCGAACCACCATCGGCAAAAGGAGTGCCAGGACAAGCGCAATGGCGCCAACAGTTATGAAAGCTGCGGGTTCCATTACGCTCCCGCCGCTACGTCGCCGTCGGAGTCATCAATGCTGGGGGCATCCTCGCCCGCCTCGTCGCGGCACCGCTGCAGCCACAACTCCAGATCCAACTCGTCGGGGCTCAGGGGGCGCGCCTGGGTGTGGGAAATCTTTTTGTGACCGTCCGGATCCTGGACTTCATCCTCACCTGTAAGCTGTTCGTGCAGTTTTTCCGAGGGGCGCAGGCCCGTGATCTTGATCTTGATGTCCCGTCCAGACATCGCGATCATGCGTTCGGCAACATCCATGATGCGCACGGGCTCGCCCATGTCCAGGATCAGCACGTCACCGCCGTTGCCGATGGCGCCCGCCTGGATGACCAGCTGGCACGCCTCGGGGATGGTCATGAAGAACCGCGTAATGTCCGGGTGGGTGACAGTCACGGGACCGCCATTGTTGATCTGCTCGGTGAACAGCGGCAGCATGGAGCCGCGGCTGCCAATCACATTGCCAAAGCGGACCGACACATAGCGCTTGCCGGTCTCCCCCGCCATCCAGGCCGTGAGCTTCTCGGCCGCACGCTTGGAATGGCCCAGGGCAGTGGTGGGGCTGGCGGCCTTGTCGGTGGAGACGTTCACAAACGTTTCCACATCCACGCTGCGTGCCGCCTGGAGCACATTCAGGGAGCCCAGGACGTTGGTCTTCCAGCCCTCCTTGGGGTACATCTGCAGGAGTGGTGCGTGCTTCAGGGCTGCCGCGTGGAAGACAACTTCGGGGCGGCGTTGGGTAAAAATCTCGTTGAGGGATTCGGCGTCCCGGATGTCGGCAAGCACAATGTTGGCGTCCTGTAGCAGGCCGTGGCCCACAATGGACAGTTGCGTCTGCTGGAGACCGGATTCGTCACGGTCCAGCATGATGAGTTCGGCCGGCTCAAAACCGTGCAGCTGGCGGCACAGTTCGGATCCGATGGAGCCTCCGGCGCCCGTGACGAGCACCCGCTTGCCCCTGATGTAGCCGGCAATCTCCTCCACCTGGGTTTCCACGGGTGTGCGCCCAATGAGGTCGGCAACATCAATTTCGCGGAAGTCGGTTAAGCCGCCCTTGTGGTCCCGGTTGCTGTTGCTGCTGAGCATTTCCTGCAAGGGCGGGAGCACCAGGACCTTCACACCCAGGCCTGACACGCTGTCCGAGATCTCACGGATCCGTTTGGCACTCAGGTGCGCCACGGCTAGAACAACCACTGTGGACTTGGTGCGTTTAATGATTTCGGGCAGTTCACGCCCGCCGCCCAGGACGCCAACGGAGCTCAGGCGCAGATGCTTCTTGGCGGCGTCGTCGTCAATGAGGCCAACGGGCACGTAGGGCGATTCCGGGTCCTGGACCATGCGGGTCACCAGTGAGTTGCCCAGGAAACCGGCCCCGTAGATCAGTGTCCTTTGGGCCTCTTCGCCAAAGATCGGCTTGCCCTCAACGTACAGCCGCTTGGCATACCGCACCGCAGCCATCGACAGGGCCGCAAAGGGGAAGGCAATGATGGCCACTGAACGGGCAATATGAAGTTCGTTGATGAACAGCGACAGGACGACGCTGGTGACAACGCCCACAATGAGGGTCACGGCAATGAGCACGCGCGCCTCGTGAATGCTGCCAAAGGTGTACCGTCCCCGGTAGAGGGCCATGTACCACCCGGCAATGAGCTGCGTGGCGACGGCAACACCTATCAGCACAGCCAGGCCAACAAAGTTAATGAGGCCAATATCGAGCTCATAGCGGAGCAAAACCGCCAGGAAGAGGGCCACTGCCCAGGCCAGGGAATCTAGAATCGCTTGTGACCAGAGCCACAGCATCGGTTTGCGCTCCCCGTCCCCGGAAATGAGCGCGGGCTTGCCGGCGGCCTGTTTACTGGAGGTATTCAACGTGATTCGTATTTCCGTATTCTGCCCGGTGATTGCTTACTTAGGCCCAAGTGTCCACGGCGCAACAGCTCACAAGATGGTGGCTGTACTAAAGTGGAGGCTACACAAGAATAGTAATCCCTTCCGATGATTACTCACTGTTTAGCCGTGCCGGATGCCGCGCATCGCCGCGAGCACCGCCCGAGAGGACCCTTCTTGACCGATTCCGTAGCTGTCGCTGCCGTCACCTTTGACCGGCCCGAGGACGTACGCACCTTGCTGGGGGCCCTTTCACAGCAAACCCACACCCCGCACGCCATAGCCCTGGTTGATTCAGGCACCGAGGCAGTGGGCCACATCGCCGCAGAGGCGCCCGCAGAGGTCACCTATGTGCGCTCACTGGCCAATCTGGGTGGTGCCGGCGGGTTTTCGTTGGCCATCTTGAACGCCATCGCCTCCGGTGCGCAATGGGTGTGGATCATGGACGACGACGCCCATCCCGAGGATCCCGCATGCCTGGCCACGCTGCTGGCCGCCGCCAAGGCCCGCAACCTTGATGTTGTGGTGCCGCTGATAGTGGCCCCCGGCGAGCCCACCAAACTGTCCTTCCCGTTCCGCATTGACGGCCATCTGACGCATGACCGCGCAGTGGTTGAACCGTTGGGTTTCATCGACAATGTGGGCCAGTTCTTCAACGGCGCCCTCATCCGCACAGACGTCTTCTTCACGGTGGGCCTGCCCGATCTGCGCCTGTTCATCCGGGGCGATGAAACCGACTTCATGCTGCGCCTACGCGTTGCCAAGGTGAAGTTTGGCACCGTCACCTCCGTTGCCCTGACGCACCCGGCCGGGTGGGGTGAGGTCCAGGAAGTCCTGGGCGACCGCCTGCACGTGCTGGTCCCGGAAACGCCGTTCAAACGCTTTTACTACTACCGCAACCGCGGCTTCCTGACCCGCAAGCACCGCCGCGTGCGCTCGTTCGTGGCTGACGTGGTGGGCTACCCCCTGTTCTTCCTCAAAAAGGGCGACCTCAAGGGCCTGGCGACATGGGCCAGCACCTACGGATCAGGGCTGCGCGGGGCAAAGTTTGGCCCCATGAAGGACCAGAAGTTTTGAGTTTGAGCCGCCGGGAACAGTTTTTCATTGTCATCACCACCTTCAACCGGGCTGACTACCTGGCCGAGCTGCTGTCCTCGATTGCCGCGCTGCAACCCGCCCCGGATGGCGTGGTTGTTGTCAACAATGCCAGCACGGACGGCACCGTTGCCGTCATTGAGCAGGCGCGGGCCCAATTTGCCGCCCTGCCCTCCCCCATCCCCGTGGTCCACCACGAACTGGCCGTGAATTCCGGCGGTGCGGGCGGATTCTCGGCCGGCGTGGAGCGTGCCCTCGCCGAGGGAGCCCAATGGATGTGGCTCATGGACGACGACGTCACCACCGTTCCCGGGGCGATCGGTGCCTTTGCACCGTGGATGGAGAAGTACGACGCCATCATTGGGCGGCGCTACGATTCAGCGGGCGAGCCGTTTTATTGGCAAAACGATTTCAGTACCTTCCTGGGCTTCCCCCTGCCCGTGCGCGGGGATGTTTTTAAGGACTCCAACGAATTTGCCACCAACGTGGGCTGCTTTGAGGGCATGCTGTTGCACGCCGATGCTGTCCGGGGCGTTGGCCTGCCTGATCCCCGGTTCTTCCTGAACTGGGACGACACCACCTACGGCTGGCTGATTTCGCTCCAGCGGCCCGTGCGCTACGTCAACGAGTTTGTGCTGCACAAGGCACGAGCCCAGCGCAGCATGAATCTGGGCATCCGGCACCTGAATGACTCCTCCAATCTGAGCCGCTACTACGTCATGCGCAACCGTGGCTTGGTAGGGCAGTACCTGCGTATCCACGGACTCTTCAACCCGGTTGGCTTCGCCCTCGGAACGGCCTTGACGGCTGGCAAGGAGATGCTGCGGCTCGTGGCCGTGGAGAGGACGCTGCGGGGCAGCGCAAAACTTTGGCAGGGTTGGTTGGAGTCAAGACGGATTCTTGCTGCCACAGACTTTGAACCGATGCCCGCCCTAGAGCAGGTGAACCCCCGTGAGCAGTGAGCCGATGCCGTTGAACTGGCTGGTGGTGGGAGCATCCGGCTTTGTTGGCAGCGCAGTGGTTGCCGAACTCCGCGGCCGCGGCCTTGACGTGGCAACGCTCTCAGCGCCGCGGCTGGGCAGTGTCTCCACAACCCCGCAGGAGCTGGCAGAGGAGGCCCGCCTTTTCGCGAGCCCTGGCCCATCCGCCGGCGCTTACGCGGCCCTGCTTGACGCATTTTCCGGTGTGGACGTGGTGGTCAACGCCGCGGGGCTGGCCGCCCCCGGCGACGCCGAGTCGCCGTCGTTGACGGGCGCCAATGCGCTCCTGCCCGCAGTCATTGCCCTGGCCGCGGAAGCCGCCGGGGCCAAACGCCTGGTGCACCTGAGCAGCGCCTCGGTTCAGGGGCACCGCCGCGTCATCGATGAGACCCCTGACCGCGCACCGTTCTCGGCCTACTCGCGTTCCAAGGCACTCGGCGAAGAGGTGTTGGAAGTTGTGGCAAGGGACTTCGTTCCGGCAGCAGGGACGGCCTTGAATGTTGTGACTATTCGCGCCACCTCCGTCCAAGGTCCCAGCCGGGCCACAACCCTGTCACTGGCGAAAATTGCGGCATCCCCGCTGGCCTCCGTGGCTTCCCCCGGAACCGCTCCAACCCCCGTCAGCTCCATTGACGCGCTGGCCTGGTTCGTGGCGGAGACGGGTGCCTTCGCGGGACCCGTCCCCGCCCTGGTGCTGCAACCGTGGGAAGGGCTTTCGGTCACCGAAGTACTGGCGGCCGCCGGCGGGGCGCCACCCATGGTGATTCCCTTGTGGCTGTGCCGGCCCATTCTGGCCTCGGGCTACTTTGTGTCCGGGCTTTTGGGCGAACGCCTGCACGGCTCCCTCCGCCGCGTGGAACTCATGTGGCTGGGCCAGGAGCAAACACCAGGCTGGGCCGAAGAAGTGGGGCTGGTCCCCACCGCCGCCATCCGGCCGCTGTTGGAACGCGTCAGCCTCACCCTGTAGGCGGGGTCAGCGTTTCGTTGCCGCGTGAGCGTACAGTTGATGCGGATCACCGGGTCCGGGATCCGCATCAACTGTACGCTCACGCAGCTGGGAGAAGGTGCTAAACCGTGGTCTCCGGCTTGCTCAGGTCAATAGCGGGAGCGGACTCATCGCTTGCAGCAGCTACTTCAGTTGTCTCACCGTCAGCTGCCTCAGTCACGTCAGGCTCGGTTGCGCCGTCCGCCTGGACCGCTTCAGCGGGCTCATCCTTGGCCAGGCTTGGCGGGGACCACATTTCAGGTTCCGGCTCGGAGCCCAGGGCACTGGGCACAATCTTCTGAATCTCGGCAAGGGAAATGGCACCCTCACGGACCACGCGCAGGCGCAGGCCCGTGGCATCCACAATGGTGGATGGTGTGGGGTCAGTGCCCTCCAGCGGCCGGAAGCCGCCTTCCAAATACACCTCAACGGATTCGGCCAGCTGTGCTCGGGCCTCCGAGGCTGTCTGTGCCGCCGGCTGCCCGGTTCGGTTGGCGCTTGACACGGCCAGGGGCCCCGTCAGGGTCAGCAGGTCAAGGGCCAGTTGGTCATCGGGAACCCGTAGAGCTACGGTACCCACCGTGTCCCCCAAGTCCCAGGTCAGTGACGGCTGGGCGTGGAAGATCAGGGTCAAGGGGCCGGGCCAGTACTTCTCGGCCAGCTTCCGGGCGTCGTCGGGGATCTCCGTGGCCAGGCCCTCCATGGTGCCAATGCGCGGAATCAGCACGGGAGGCGGCATGTTGCGCCCGCGGCCCTTGGCAGCCAACAGAGTGGCGACAGCCTGGGGCGAGAAGGCGTCCGCGGCCACACCGTAGACCGTGTCCGTGGGCATGACGATAACCTGCTTGGCGGCAATGGCCTTCTGTGCGTGGGCCAGGCCCTCAACACGCTGGGCGTCATTGGTGCAGTTATAAGAAGTGGTACTCACAGTTTCATTCTTTCATCACGGCGCCCAGAGAGTTGAACGCGAACTGCCAATCATGAAGTTGGGGCGCAACAATCTAGCGGCGGTAGCCGCTGGTTGCCCTGTCCCGCCCGGTCAGATCCAGGTGCGTGCGCACATTGACCCAATGTCCGCTTTGCTCAAACAGCTCCGCCATGTGTTCGGCTTGCACCTCTGCATGCTCCATGACGAAGAAGCCGCCCGGGCGCAAAAGGCGCGCCGCCGTGGCCAGGGCCGCCGTGGGCATTTCCATGCCGTCCGATCCCCCGCCGTACAGCGCCATGTGCGGATCGTGCAGCCGCACTTCAAGATCCCGCGGAATGGCATCGGCTGGAATGTACGGGGGGTTTGACACCACCACGTCCACTGTTCCGTCCAGCTCGCCCAGTGCATCACGCATGTCACCGTGGACCAGCGTTGCCCCACTTTTGGCCAGGTTTTTCGCTGCCCACGGGTAGGCGTCATCGCTGAGTTCCACGGCGTAAACACGGGTGCCGGCAACCTCTGTTGCCATGGCGCCGGCAATGGCACCGGAGCCAGTGCCAAGGTCCACGGCAAGCAGTTCTGCCGCATCACCGCGTTCTTGGCGCAGTTGTGCCAAAACATCAATGGCCAGCTGAACCACGGATTCGGTCTCCGGCCGCGGCACGAAGACGCCCTTGCCGACGGCCAGTTCAAGGTGCCTGAAGTAGGCCACGCCCGTGATGTGCTGCAGTGGTTCGCGGGCGGCACGCCGCGCCACCAACTCCGCGTAGCCCACAGGTGCTACAGCCGTGCCAAATAACATGGCGGCCACTTCACCGCGGCTCACGCCAAGAAGATGCGCAGCCATAAGCTGGGCATCCACCGCAGGTGAGGGCACGCCAGCTGCTGCAAGGGCCTTCGTGGCACTTGCAACAGCATCGGAAAGGCTACTGGTCACCCAGCGCATCCAAACGGGCTTGCTCATCCATCACGATGGCCGACTGGACAACGGCTTCCAGGTCGCCGTTCATGACGGCGTCAAGGTTATAGGCCTTGTAGCCGGTGCGGTGGTCTGCAATCCGGTTTTCCGGGTAGTTGTACGTGCGGATGCGCTCGGAGCGGTCCATGGTGCGGATCTGCGACTTGCGCACGGCCGAGTTCTCGGCGTCGATGATGGCCTGCTGGTGGGCCAGGATGCGGGCACGCAGCACGCGCATGCCGGCCTCACGGTTCTGCAGCTGGGACTTCTCATTCTGCATGGCCACCACAATGCCCGTGGGCAAGTGGGTGATGCGCACGGCGGAGTCGGTGGTGTTGACCGACTGCCCACCGGGGCCGGAGGACCGGTAGACGTCAATCTTGAGGTCGTTCTGGTTGATGTCCACTTCCTCGGGCTCATCAACTTCCGGCAGCACCAAGACACCTGCGGCCGAGGTGTGGATGCGTCCCTGGGACTCGGTGGCCGGCACGCGCTGCACGCGGTGCACGCCGCCCTCAAACTTCAGGCGGGCAAAAACACCCTCGGCGGGATCGTTGGAACGGCCCTTGACGGCGATGGAAATATCCTTGTAGCCGCCAAGATCCGAATGGGTAGCGGAGATAACTTCGGTCTTCCAGCCACGGTTTTCGGCGTAGCGTGTGTACATGCGCACCAGGTCGGCGGCGAACAGCGCCGCTTCATCGCCGCCTTCGCCGGCCTTGACCTCCAGGATCACATCGCGGGCGTCGTCCGGATCGCGTGGGATCAACAGGCGGCGCAGCTTCTCCTGGGCAGCTGCCAGCTGCGCTTCCAGAACCGGCACCTCAGCAGCAAACTCGGCGTCTTCGGCAGCCATTTCCTTGGCAGCTTCGAGGTCATCGCTGATTGATTCAACCTGGTTGTAGCCCTCCACCACATTGCTCAGTTCCGCATAGCGGCGGCCGAGTTTGCGTGCCAGCGACTGATCGGCATGCACCTCGGGCTCGCTGAGACGCATCTGCAACTCGGCATGCTCATCCAGCAACCCATGGATTGATTCAAACATTTCAAAACCTCTCTCGACGTACGTCAAGTCTAATAACTTCAAGAAGGACCGCAGCCGGTGCCGTCACGGAAAGCTGTTAACGCACTAATCCGCCCGAAGCAGTGAAGGAGCCTATGCGGGCCCCTTCACTGCGAAGGCGGATCAGTGTGACTAGCTATTTGTCTTGTTCGGCCTTGGAGCCCAGGGTTGTCTTCTGGATCTGCATGAGGAACTCAACGTTGGAGCCTGTTTCACGGATCTTGGAGGTGAGCAGTTCAAGGGACTGCTGCATTTCCAAGCCGGAGAGCACGCGGCGTAGGCGCCACATGATCTTGACCTCTTCCGGGGAGAGCAGGTTCTCCTCGCGGCGTGTACCGGAAGCATTGACATCGACGGCCGGGAAGATGCGCTTGTCAGCCAGCTGGCGGGACAGGCGGAGCTCCATGTTGCCGGTGCCCTTGAACTCCTCGAAGATGACCTCATCAGCCTTGGAACCGGTTTCCACCAGTGCCGTGGCCAGGATGGTCAGCGAGCCGCCGTTTTCGATGTTGCGGGCAGCACCGAAGAAACGCTTGGGCGGGTACAGTGCGGCTGAATCCACACCACCGGAGAGGATGCGTCCGGAGGACGGGGCGGAGTTGTTGTAGGCACGGCCCAAACGGGTCATGGAGTCCAGCAGGACAACAACGTCCATGCCCATTTCCACGAGGCGCTTGGCGCGCTCAATGGAGAGCTCGGCAACCTGGGTGTGGTCATCGGCGGGACGGTCGAAGGTGGAGGCAATGACCTCACCCTTGACGGTGCGCTGCATGTCGGTGACTTCTTCAGGGCGTTCGTCAACAAGAACCATCATGAGGTGAACCTCAGGATTGTTGATGGTGATGGCGTTGGCAATGGACTGCAGGATCAGGGTCTTGCCAGCCTTGGGCGGGGACACGATCAAGCCGCGCTGGCCCTTGCCGATCGGAGCAACCAGGTCGATGACGCGGGGCCCGATCTTCTTGGGATCGGTTTCCAGGCGCAGACGCTCGGAGGGGTACAGCGGAACCAGCTTGGAGAACTCAACACGGTCCTTGAGTTCGTCCGGGTTCTTGCCGTTGACGCTGGTGACGCGCACCAAGGCGTTGAACTTCTGGCGGGCGGTCTGGGCCTGGCTGCGGTCTTCGCCTTCGCGCGGTGCACGGATGGCACCAACCACTGCATCGCCCTTGCGCAGGTTGTACTTCTTGACCTGTGAGAGGGAGACATAAACATCGTTGGAGCCGGGCAGGTAGCCGGAGGTGCGCACAAAGGCGTAGTTTTCCAGGATGTCCAAGATGCCCGCTACGGGCAGCAGCACGTCATCTTCGGTGACCTCGGTGTCGTCAAAGTCGGGGCCGGCGTTGCGGCCGCGGCGGCGCTCGTTGCGGTCACGGAAACGGTCGTTGCGATCATTACGGTCGTTGCGGCTGTTGCTGCCACTGCGATCGTTGTTGCCGTTGCGATCGTTGCGCTCGGAGGACTCGTTGACGTTGCGGTCACGGCGGTTGCGGCGGTTGCGGTTGTTGCGCGAGCCGTCTTCGTCGTCGTTGTTCGTGCTGACATTGCGATCGCCGGCAGCGCGTTCACCGGTGTTGCGCTCGGTGACATTGCGCTCACCGGCGTTGCGCTGATTGCGCTGGTTGCGATCGTTGTTGTTGCGCTGGTTGCGCTGGTTGCCGTCAGCGTTCTCGCTGGCCGGCTCAGCTTGTGTGGCCTCGCTGGCCTCGGCAGGAGCGGATTCGACGGCGGCCGGAGCCTCGTTTGCAGCGTCCTGCTGGCGTCCGCCGCCTTGTGCACGGCGGTTGCGGGTGCGCGTGGGGCGGCGGTTTTCGCCATCGTTCTCGGCAGCGGCAGGAGCAGCAGCCTCGGCCGGCTCCGCTGCGGCCGGGGCAACTACGGCAGCGTCGGCGCTGGTGGTGATGATGCCGTCGCTGCTGGCAGCGCGGCGGGTGCGGCCACGGCCACGGGCGGGGCGCTCAGGCGCATCCCCTGCGGCAGCGATGGGCTCGGCCACGGGCTCAGCGGCCTTGACCGGCGTGGACTCGGCGGGAGCCTTGGCGCCCCGGCTCTGGCGGTCGGCTACGGATGAGCCGCGCTGGTGTGCCGAAATGGCTTCAACAAGATCGCCCTTGCGCATCCTGGAACCGCCGGTGATGCCTAACTGTCCAGCCAAAACCTGCAATTGGGCAAGCTTCAGTCCAGCCAGTCCCGCGGACTTGGCAGGTGCATTGGTTGTGGTGTCCGCATCAGCAGCTGTGGGAGCAGCGGCTGAAGTAATGGTTTCGGTCACGAAGGATCCTTCCCCCTCGATGGCGGGCCCAATTATTGGGGCCGCGATGATTAGTGTCAGATTCCTCTGTTGTTGCCGCACAGGCTCACAGGGAAAATCTGAGGTTCCATTCCGTTTCCCCACAAAACATTGGGGGTGAAATGGAATGGTGAAATTCACTCTTTGAATCAAATCTCAAATGGTGTGACTCTCTGGATCGCTACGGCGGCTGCCGAAAGCTCAATCCAGCAGGCACCGCGCAAGATAACGCGGGCCGCAAGAGCGGCATCAAAGGCCAATAAACATACTTCATTTCCGCAACTGCCCATTAAAAGCAGCTTGAGGAAGGTGTTTATAAGCTGGGATGCACTTCCACTTTAGCACCTTCAAGGTCCACCTGCAGCCGAAGAACGCGCCAAGACACGCCGGAAATTGCGGGCACGGAGGCGCTTGAACCCAATTCGTTGATCCGGCGCACTATCAACTCAGCTTCTGCAACACCATTGGCAAGTGTCATAACAGTTGGCCCGGCACCTGAAATGAAGGCTGCGTGGCCCTCCTCGCGCAACTGCGCCACCAAAGCCGCACTGCCGGGCATGGCTTGGGCACGGTAGTCCTGGTGCAGATAGTCCCGTGTGCCGGCCAGCAGAAACTGCGGCTCGGCGCTCAAGGCGTGCATCAGCAACGCAGCCCGGCCCGAGTTGGCCGCGGCATCGGCATGCGGCACGGCTCCCGGCAGCATGCCGCGGGCGCGTTCTGTTTTCAATTCCACGTCGGGAATGGCGGCCACGGGAATGACCCGGGCGTCCGGGGTGACCTTGGCGCTGGCGAAGCCGGCACCCTCCTGCCAGGAAACAGCCACGGCACCATAAATGGCCGGCGCCACATTGTCCGGGTGGCCTTCAAGCTCGGACGCCAACTGTAAAACCCAGGCAGTGTCCTGCTGGTCCGCCGGGGCAACCAGGGCGTTGGCCGCCATGATGGCTGCCACAATGGCCGACGCCGAGGAGCCCAGGCCGCGGCCGTGTGGGAGCACATTGCTCGCCGCAACACGCAATCCCCCACGGCAGTAACCCAGACGCGCCCAGACAAGATCCAGGGTCTTGACCACCAGGTGGCTGGCATCCCGAGGGAGCTCCGCAACCCCTTCCCCGCTCAGTTCAAACTCCAGCTCCGGCGTCTCCAACACAGTGATGCTCAGGGTGTCATAGAGCGAAACAGCCAGGCCCAGGGAATCAAAGCCGGGGCCAAGATTCGCGCTGGTGCCGGGGACACGCACAGTGGCTGTGGCCCCTGCTGCGGGTGTTTTCAAAAGCGGGGAAGTCATGGTGAGCCCTGTCATGATGGTGTGCTGCTAGTCCGTCAGGCCCAGTGCGTTGGCCACTGTGACTACGTCAAAGGCCACTGAAGTGGGTGTGACGGAACTGCCGTCGGCATTCTTCAGGGCCCAGTCGGGATCCTTCAAGCCATGGCCGGTCACGGTGATGACAAACGTCTTTCCCGTGGGAACCTGGCCAGCTGCGTGCTTCTTGATCAAGCCTGCGACGCCTGCTGCCGAACCCGGTTCAACGAAGACGCCTTCCTTGGCGGAGAGCCAGCGGTGGGCTGCAAGGATTTCCTCATCCGTGACAGCCTCGATGAGTCCGCCGGACTCGTCGCGGGCCGCGATCGCCATGTCCCAGGAGGCCGGGTTGCCGATGCGGATCGCGGTGGCAATGGTGTCCGGCTCGGTGATGGGGTGGCCGGCAACGAAAGGTGCCGCGCCAGCCGCCTGGAAGCCCCACATGATGGGGGTGTGGGTGGAGACGGCAGGCAGTGTGCCGTTTTCCGCTGACTCGTAGGGAGCACAGTACTCCCGGTAGCCCCGCCAGTAGGCGCTAATGTTGCCGGCGTTACCCACGGGCAGCACGTGGTAGTCCGGGGCGTCGCCCAGGGCGTCAACCACTTCAAAGGCACCAGTCTTCTGGCCCTCAATGCGGGCAGGGTTGACCGAGTTCACCAGGAATACGGGGTAGGAGTCGGCCAGCTTGCGGGCCACGTCCAGGCAGTTGTCGAAGTTGCCGTCAACCTGCAAGATGGTGGCACCGTGGGCGACAGCCTGGCTGAGCTTGCCCATGGAAATCTTGCCCTCGGGCACCAGCACAGCGCAGGTTAGCCCTGCGGCCTTGGCATAGGCTGCTGCCGACGCCGAGGTGTTGCCGGTGGAGGCGCACACCACTGCTTTGGCACCGGCGGCAACAGCTGCCGTCATGGCCATGGTCATGCCGCGGTCCTTGAAGGAGCCGGTGGGGTTCATGCCCTCGACCTTCAGGTAAACCGTGGAACCGGTCAGCTCCGAAAGATGCGTAGCGAACACCAACGGTGTGCCACCTTCACCCAAGGTGATGATCTTGGTCTCTGCCGTGACCGGCAAACGCTCTGCATATTCGCGGACTACTCCGCGCCACTGGTGAGCCATTAGACTCCCTCCACCCTCAAGACACTCGTTACGGAATTAATGATGTCAAGACCCCTGATGGCCTCAACAGTTGCTGCCAGGGCAGCCTCGCTGGCACGGTGCGTGACAATGCGCAGCTCAGCCGAGCCGGGCCCGTCTTGGCCATTGCCTTCGCTGTGCACAGTCTGTCGCATGGTCTCAATGGAGACACCGTTCTGCGCAAAGAGTGCCGAAATCTTGGCCAGCACGCCCGGCTGGTCCGCCGCATCCAAGCCAATGTAGTACTGCGTGGTGACGGCGTCGATGGGGAGCACGGGCAGCACCTCAATGGTGGATTCGGTGCGGCCGGGGCCACCCAGAACCATGCGGCGTGCAGCCGAGACAACGTCACCCATGACTGCGGACGCCGTGGGTGATCCGCCGGCGCCGCGGCCATAGAACATCAATTCACCGGCCGATTCCGCCTCCACAAAAACAGCGTTGAAGGCTCCGCGCACGGCGCCCAGCGGGTGTTCGCGGGGAATCAAGGTGGGGTGCACGCGCACGCTGACGCCGCCGCCAAGCTTCTCGGCGATCGCCAACAGCTTGATAACATAGCCGGCGTCCTTGGCCGACGCGATGTCAGCCGCTGTCACTTCGGTGATGCCCTGGCAATCCACATCTTCCAGCGCAAAGCGGGTGTGGAACGCCAGCGAGGCCAAAATGGCTCCCTTGGCGGCCGCGTCGTGACCCTCAATGTCGGCTGTGGGGTCTGCTTCGGCGTAGCCCAGGCGGGTTGCCTCGGCCAAGGCATCTGCAAACTGGGCGCCGGTGGAATCCATGGCGTCGAGGATGTAGTTGGTGGTGCCGTTGACAATGCCCATGATGCGGGTGATCTTGTCCCCGGCCAGGCTGTCATTGATGGGGCGCAGAATGGGAATGGCCCCGGCCACGGCCGCCTCGAAGGAAAGCTGGACGCCTGCGGCGTCGGCCTTCTCATACAAGGTGGGGCCATCCACTGCCAATAGCGCCTTGTTGCCCGTGACAACCGCCGCACCGTGCTCAATCGCTTCCAGGATCAGCGTACGGGCCGGCTCCAGGCCGCCCATGAGCTCAATGACAATGTCTGCTCCGCGCACCAGCGCCGAGGCGTCGGTGGTGAAAAGCTCACGGGGCAGCTCAACTTCACGCGGCGCATCAACGTTGCGCACGGCAATGCCCGCCAACTCCAAACGGGCGCCTGTGCGGGCGGCCAGGGCGTCGGCGTCGTCCAACAGAATGCGGGCCACTTGCGAGCCCACATTCCCGGCTCCAAGGAGCGCCACTTTCAGGGTCTTGATATTGGCGGACACATCAGTGTCCGCAGTGTTGCGCTCAGTCAAAGTCTCTCTAGGCCCCTAAATCGCGTGCCAGCAAATCAGCTTCGGTTTCGCCCCGCACAATCAAGCGTGCGGTGCCGTTTTTTACGGCAACTACGGGCGGACGGGGCACATAGTTATAGTTGCTGGCCAATGCCCAGCAGTACGCGCCCGTTCCGGGAACTGCAAGCAAATCCCCGGCCGCCACGTCATTGGGCAGATATACATCTCTAACAACAATGTCACCACTCTCGCAATGTTTGCCCACTACTCGGGACAAAGCGGGAGCCTGCGTGGAGGCCCGGTTGGCCACCACGGCGGAATAATCCGCGTCATAGAGCACCGGACGGGCGTTGTCGCTCATGCCGCCATCCACCGAAACATAGCGGCGCGGCGCCGTCACATCGTCCTGCCCGTCCACCTCAACCTGCACGGTTTTCAGCGTGCCGGTTTCATACAACGTGAAGGTGGTGCTGCCAACGATGGCACGGCCGGGCTCAATGGACAGGCGCGGGCAGTCCATGCCCAGCTCAGCACACGTATCCCGGACGACGGCGGCCATTGCCGCAGCAACTTCGGCTGCCGGGCGCGGGGTGTCCACCGCTGTGTAGGCGATGCCGTAGCCGCCACCCAAGTCCAGCTCTGGCAGCGTGATGCTGTACTTGTTCTGGATCTCGTTGGTGAAGGCCAGCAGCTTGCGGGCGGCAATTTCAAAGCCCTCGGCCTCAAAGATCTGCGAGCCGATGTGGGCGTGGAAGCCCAGGAAGTTAATGCTCTCCGACTCCACGGCAAGCTTCGCGGCCGCCTCGGCGGCACTCATGCCGGGCGCCTCGGGGTCCTCGGCAATGAAGCTCAGGCCGAACTTCTGGTCCTCGTGGGCCGTGGCAATGGATTCGTGGGTGTGCGCGTGCACGCCGGGGGTCAGGCGCAAAATGACGTTGGCCTTCACCCCGCGGGCTGCCGCAATGTCCGACACGCGCTTGAGCTCATGCAGGCTGTCGACAATAATGCGGCCCAGGCCCATGTCCAGGGCGCGGTTGATCTCGGCGCTGGACTTGTTGTTGCCGTGCAACCCCAAGTTTTCGCCCTTCAACCCGGCGCGCTTGGCCACCGCCAGTTCGCCACCGGAGCAAGTGTCCAGGCGCAGGCCCTCGGAGTCAACCCAGCGGGCCACCTCGGTGCTCAGGAACGCCTTGCCCGCGTAGTAGACGTCCACGCCGCCACAAATGTCCGCAAACGCTTCATCGAAGGCGTCCTTGAACGTCCGCGCCCTGGCGCGGAAGTCGTCCTCGCTCATGACGAACAAGGGAGTGCCAAACTGGGCCTTGAGCTCGCTCACCGGGATGCCGCTGATGGTGACTTCCCCGCCTGGTCCGCGTTCGACGTCGTGCGCCCACATCGCCGGCACAAGCTCATTGACGTCACCGGCGGCGGGCAGCCACGCCGGGGCCAGCTCGGCGCCGGCAATCTGCTGTGTTGACGACGTTGTGTCGGTCACTATTTACATCCGTTCCGGAGCTGAGACACCCAACAGGGAGAGGCCGTTGGCGAGAACCTGGCCCACGGCGTCGTTGAGCCAGAGGCGGGTGCGGTTCACATCGGTGATGGCTTCCTCGCCCATAGGGGTCACGCGGCAGGCGTCGTACCAGCGGTGGTAGGCGCCGGCAATGACTTCCAGGTGGCGGGCCACGCGGTGCGGTTCGCGGAAGGCTGCGGCCTGGGCCAGCACGCCCGGGTACTGGCCCAGCACGGCCAGCAGCTCGGACTCCGTGGCGTGGGTCAGCGCTGCGGCGTCGAAGGTGGTGCGCTCCACGCCGGCGGCTGCGGCGTTGCGGCCCACGGCGCAGGTGCGGGCGTGGGCGTACTGGACGTAGAACACGGGGTTCTCGTTGGACTTCTTGGTCAGCACATCCAGGTCAATATCAATGTTGGAGTCGGAGGAGAAACGGGCCAGCGAGTAGCGGGCGGCGTCCGTGCCCACAACCTCCACGAGGTCTTCCATGGTGACAACCGTGCCGGCGCGCTTGGACATGCGAACGGGCTTGCCGTCCTGGACCAGGTTCACCATCTGGCCGATCAAGACCTCGACGCGGTTGGCGTCATCGCCCATGGCGGCGGCCGCTGCCTTCAGGCGGGCCACGTAGCCGTGGTGGTCGGCACCGAGCATGTAGATGCACAGGTCAAAGCCGCGGTCGCGCTTGTTCTTGAAGTAGGCGATGTCGCCGGCAATGTAGGCGGCGTTGCCGTCGCTCTTGATGACCACGCGGTCCTTGTCGTCACCGTAGTCGGTGGAGTTCAACCACCATGCACCGTCCTTGAGGTACATGTTGCCGGAGCCCTTGAGCTGGTCGAGGAGTTTCTCCACGGCGCCGTCCTCGAACAAGGAATTCTCGTGGAAGTAGACATCAAAGTCCACACCAAACTCGTGCAGGGACGCACGGATGGCTGCGAACATGAGCTCAACACCCTGGGCGCGAAACTCTTCCTGTGGGTCCTCTGAGTCAAGAATGCCGGGGTTTTTCGCCATGACGTCCTTGGCGATGTCCTCAATGTAGGCTCCGCCGTAGCCGTCTTCCGGGGCGGCCTCGCCCTTGGCGCTGGCCAGCAGGGAGCGGGCAAACTTGTCAATCTGGTTGCCGTGGTCATTGAAGTAGTACTCACGGGTGACATCTGCGCCCTGGGACTGGAAAATGCGGGCCAGGGAGTCCCCCACGGCCGCCCAGCGGGTGCCCCCCAAGTGGATGGGGCCGGTGGGGTTGGCGGAGACAAATTCCAGGTTGATCTTGGTGCCGGCCATGGCCGAGTTCGTGCCGAAGCTTTCACCGGCGTCAACGATCGCCTTGGCCAGTTCACCCGCGGCGGCAGCATCTAAAATGATGTTCAGGAAGCCAGGGCCGGCAATGTCCACCTTGGAAACGCCGGGGATTTGCGCCAAGCGGGTGCTGAGGACTTCGGCAATTTTTCGCGGCGGCACGCCGGCCGGCTTGGCCAGCTGAAGGGCAATGTTGGTGGCCCAGTCGCCGTGCTCACGGCTCTTGGGCCGGTCCACCTTGACTTCCGTGGGCAGGGCCTCGACGGGTACGGTGAGTTCACCGGCGTCGACGGCATCTTTTAGGCAGGTGGTAATGGCGGCAGAAAGTTCTTCAGGAGTCACACCCCTAAGTGTACGGTTCTAGCCGTTCCCTCCCCCAATCCGGCCTCCGACCACCCACATTGTGGCTCCCGGAACTACTATGACGTCACGGGGCTGGGCGTGAAGTCGTCCTCGAGCATCTTGGGGCGGCAGATGATCCACGCCCCGAAACCCAGCAGTATCAAGGTGGCAAAGAGGAAGATGAACGGCACCGTCCAGGAGCCCGTCCACTGATGGAGCAGCCCAAAGAACAGCGGCCCCGTGCAGGCAAAGGTGTAACCCATGCCCTGGCTGAACCCGGAGAGCGCCCCGGCACCAATCTGGGTTCTGGTGCGGTGGTTGATCAGCAGCAGCGACAGCGGGAACGTTCCCGGGCCCAAGCCGGCCAGTGACACCCAAATCCAGGTGCCCGACGCCGGCGACAGCAGCAGGCCCAGATACCCGGCAACGAAGCAGCCCAGCATGATGAGCACCGCCGGGAAGGGATTGTGCATCTTGGCGGCGATGAGTGGAATGGCAAGGCTCAGCGGCAGGCCCAGGGCCGCAAAGAGGGCCAGCATGGACCCGGCCTGGCCCCTGTCCAGGCCGGCCTCGGTCAGGATGGACGGCAGCCAGGCGAACATGGCGTAGGTGTTCAATGAGGTGCACCCGAACATGAGAGTCAGCCCCCACGCAGTGGGTGAACGCCACAGGTTCATTTTCGTGGCCTTGGCAGCCGAGGACGCCCCTGAGGCTGACTGGATCACCAAATCCGCCTGGGCAGCCACGGCGGCGGGCGGGCTGGCAGGGGTTGCCGGGTTCGCCGCAGTCCGCGGGGAAATCATGGCAACCAGCCACGGGATCAGGGCGATGGTGCTGATCCCGGCCCATGCGGCGAGGGACAGCTGCCAGTTGGTGGCGTCGGCGATGGGGACGGCGAGTTGCGCCGGAATGGCCGTGCCGAGAGACAGCGCTGTCACGTAGAGGGCTGTCATGAGGCCCACCTTGGCGGGGAAATACTTCTTGACCAGCGGCGGCAGGAGCACATTGCCGGCGCCCAGGCCGCCAAAGGCAATCACGGAAAATACCAAAAACAGTGAGGTGTTGGGTGCCAGGACCCGGGCAATCTGGCCCACGATCCCCACCAGGATGGACAGGACAATGAGCTTTTCCAAGGAGGCCCAGCGGATTACATAAGGGGTCAGGAAGCCGAAGAGCCCGAATGCCGCCGTGGGCAGCATGCCCAGGATGCCGATGGTGGCGGCGCTGAGCGGGAGGTCGTTGTTGATGCTGGAAATCAGGGGCGGCACCACTGTCACTGCGGATCGCAGCGTCAGCGCCGTCAGCACAATGGCCGTAGCGACGATCCATGCCGAGGGCCGCACTTTTCCTACCATGTGTTCACCATTGCCCCAACGTTACTCCGCAGTTGTTGGCCCCGACAGTGTTTTCCAGCCGGCCACTGGATGATGTCTGCCACGTGTTGAACTGTGAGGTGTCCCCGGTTTTACATTGGGCGCCCTGAACCTGCTAAGCTCTTTCTCGTTCCCATTGGCAGCCACGGTTGCCACGCCTTCGTAGCTCAGGGGATAGAGCGTCGGTTTCCGGTACCGTAGGTCGGGGGTTCGAATCCCTCCGAGGGCACACAAATGATGTCGCCAGGCATCGTTCCCACATCATGGGGAACAAAGGTAACACCCCGGTCTTCGGACCGGGGTGTTTCCTTTTGCCGTTGCAGCCACGCTGGCGTTTCACCTGCCACAGAACGCGGCAGTGATGCCCGGCCCATCTAGCTTGACGGGCCTCCGACGCAGCCGTTCGCGATGAAGTTCCCGGCTCCGGGCCACCAGTTCAGGCCATCGAAGTGGCCACTGGAGTTGGGCAGGGCCCAGTCAAAGGGCGGGATGACGTCTTCGAGATCCTGGTGGTTCTGGTGTCCCCTGACGACGGCGAGCTCGTCCGTGGTGATGACCACGAACGGGTTGCTTTCGCTTCCCGTTGCATGGCAGTAGGTGACCTTGTGATCCGGCGGCGGTGAGGCAGTTGCAGATGCGGCACCGCCCACCAAGAGAAGACCGGCTACGGCGCCGGCGGCCAACAGTTTCTTCATGTCCATGACTCCTTAATATCTCGCTGAACTCTTTTCCATCTCAACGGACCGTAGGTCTTCGACCGTCTTGGTCCGTGCATTCTGGCCGGGACATTCAGTGAATCAAGATCCATCGTGCGACGAGTGAGGCATTGTGCACCCCAGCTTCCACCGTCTCCACCGTCCAGTCAATCGGGCACGGGCATTCCTGTGAATACCAGCACACCTCTGTGTGCTGTCTGAAGACTAAGCCTCCGCCACGGCGGATGACTCGAGTGGTCAGTACTCGATATTTGAAGCCCGCACACCAAGGCGTGGTACCTGAGTAGCCAGAACGCCATGGCCCGCCACATTCTGGGCCTGCTATTGCGACGCCGCCCAATCGGCAACCCGCTGCGCACTTTCAGCCTCGGACAGGTCCTGAACCCGGGTCATGATGGACCATCTGACACCGAAGGGGTCCCTGATGCTGGCGTAGCGGTCGCCGGAGACAAAGTTGGTGACAGGCTCCCGGATTATGGCACCGGCCTGCTGCGCCTGGGCCACCACGGCGTCAACATCCTGACAGTAGAAGCCCACCGAATAGCAGTCACTGTCCCCTGCCGGGGCCGGAACCAGGTGGTAGCTGGGGCTCGGTTCGCCAATCTGCAGGCGGCCCTGGCCAAAGTCGAGCTCGGCGTGCACCACCACGCCGTCGAACTCGGTGACACCCAGCAAGCGGGCGCCAAACACTTTTTCATAGAATGCGAGCGCTTCCTTGGCACCCGGGATGGCCAGGAACGGCGTCAGGGATGTGAAACCGTGCGGGATCCCGTGGTTGGTGAATTCGCCGTCGGCTGCTGTGGTCAGTTCGGTACTCTTGTTCTCAGTCATGAAAGAAAGACTACTCAGGGCAGCCGCCGCAAAGCTTGTACTTTCACGACAGCCTTCATGACGGCCGGAGTCTTGTGTGGCGGGCTGCCCCCACCATCAGGGCACAACGATGTTGAACCCGGGATCGCCCTGCTCCATGACGCCCAGCAAGGTGGTCAGCACTGAGGCATCGCCGCCAATGTCGACGCCCGGCGAGGCGAAGTCCCCTGCGAGCAGGGCCATCAATCGCGCTTTGCTGAGAGTCAACGTGGCCTGGGCATTCTCCACAGCAGTCTTCCTGTTGATCAGCACACCGTTGCGCAGGGTCAGCAGGTAGCTCACCCCCAAATCGGTCAGGGTGACTCCCACTGAAAGTTCAAGATCCCAGGCCCGGGGGCCGTCGACGGAGATCGCCATCGCATCAAAGATCTGTTCCGGGGTGAGTTGGGCCCTGATGGCAGGGGCGTTGGGCGTGGCCGGCGTACCCAAGTTGCCCTCTCGCAGCTCCAGCGCTCCCATCAGGAAGAAGTTGCGCCAGGTTCCATTTTCGGCCCCATAGCCCAACTGTTCTAGGGTGTCCGCCTGAAGCGAGAGGGCACCTTGGTCCTCGGGGTCAGTGAAGATCGCATGATCCAGCAGGGTTGCCGCCCACCGGAAGTCACCGGCGCTGAAGGCTTCTTGGGCAAGCTCCAGCACGCGTTCCGGGCCCCCCATGGCGGCAACATACCGTTGGGCCTGTTCTTGCGGCGGATGCTGCCACAACCGTGCAGGGTTGGCATCAAACCAGCCCATGTAGCGCTGATAGATCGCCTTGACGTTGTGGCTGACGGACCCGTAGTAGCCGCGCGCATTCCAGGAATTTTCCAAGGCCGGCGGCAGCACGAACATCTCGGCGATTTCGGCGCCCGTGTGCCCCTGGTTCATGTATCGCAGCGTCTGGTCGTGCAGATAGGCGTAAAGATCCCGCTGGGTTGCCAGGAACGTCGCCACATTCCCGGTTCCCCACGTGGGCCAGTGGTGCGAGGCAAAGGCGACGTCGCTGCGTTCGCCGAAGGTGTCCAGTGCCTCGGTCAGGTACCGTGACCACAGCCGCGGGTCCCGAACCAGTGCTCCGCGCAGGGTCAGGATATTGTGCAAAGTGTGGGTGGCGTTCTCCGCCATGCAGAGGGCTCGGTATCGGGGAAAGTAAAAGTGCATCTCCGCCGGCGCTTCACTGCCCGGCGCCATCTGGAACTCCATCTCCACGCCGTCCACCGTGAGCTTCTGGCCGGTCTCTTTCACATCGATCGTGGGCACAATCAGTCCGATCTCCCCCGTGGACGTTGTCTGGCCTAGGCCGGCTCCCACCGCTCCGAAGGGCCCGCGGGGCAGTGCCGCGCCGTACATGTAGCCGGCCCGGCGGCCCATGGCCGTGCCGGCGTAGATGTTTTCTGCCACGGCGTGGGCCACCAAACCTTCGGGAGCAATGACCTGGACCTCACCGGCATCGACGGCGGCCTGGGATGTGACGCCGAAAACGCCACCAAAGTGGTCCAAATGGCTGTGGGTATAAATGACGGCCACCACAGGCCGTTCCCCGCGGTGCTTGTGGTACATGGCCAGGGAGGCGGCCGCCGTCTCGGAGGAAATCAGCGGATCAATGACAATGACGCCACTGTCCCCTTCAACGAAGGTGATGTTGGAGAGATCAAGGCCCCGGACCTGATAGATGCCCGGAACAACCTCATACAAGCCCTGCATGGCTGTGAGTTTCGACTGCCGCCACAGGCTCGGGTTCACGGACGCCGGGGCTGGTCCGGCCAAAAAGTCGTAGCTGTCGTTGTCCCACACGGGGGTGCCGGTGGCGGAGTAGATGACGGCCGGTTCGAGCTTGGCAATGAAGCCCCTCTGCGCATCCTCAAAGTCGCGCGTGTCCCCAAACGGCAGAGTCTGTTCGAGGCTGCGGTTGGCCACCTCAATGCTGGACGTGACAGGTTTGTGTCCCATGGTTTTCCCCTCTATGCAGCGAGTTTCAGGGAGGCTCCTCGGCGCTGGGTGTTTGCCACCTGCCCTGTTACCCGCAGTCTAGGTGGAACACTGTCCGGCGGACAAGGGTGCCAGCGGGCACACGTTTTCCAGCAAGGCAACGGTGTCCGGCAAGGCAAACGCGTAGACTCGGCACGTGGCGACTCCGTATAAAGGCATCCTGTACCCCACCCGGTTGCCAACATTCCACCGCCTGCCCGCACCCGATTCGGTCAAGGACCTGGTGCAGTGGTTTTGGATCCCGGAATGGGACATTGACCCGGGCCGTTCCTCCCGGCAGCAGTTGATAGCCTTTGCCGCGTCCAATCTGGTGGTTCAGCCCCACGCGGTGGAGTTCTCCGGCCCCACCACGCGCACCTCTCACCGCGATCTCACAGCACGGGGGTGGGCCGTTGGCGCGCTGTTGCGCCCAGCCACCATTCCCGCATTCACCTCGGATCCGGCCGCCTTGCGTGACCGCGAGATGGTCCTGGAGCTGCCAGCCTTGCATTGCGCTGTGATTGAAGCAATGGCTGGCCCCGACCCCGCCCGGTGCCGCAGCGATGCCGTTGAGGCATTCACGGCGTGGCTTCTGGAAACCGTTGCCGAGGTCTCCTCCGAAGCCTTGCTGGCCAATTCCATGGCGGACGTCATTGCCTCCTCGCCGGAGGTGGTCCGGATCGAGGACGCCGCGCAACTGCTGGCGGTGTCGCCACGGACACTACAACGACTGGCCAAGAAGTATGTGGGGCTGAGTCCGGCTGCCTTGATTCGACGACGGCGCCTGCAGGAGGCCGCCGACACGGTCAGGACCCACCCGGGGCTTGATCTGGCTGGGATCGCCGCCGACCTGGGCTACGCAGACCATGCCCATCTTGCCAATGATTTCCAGCGATTCCTGGGCTTCACGCCCAGTAGCTACCGACGCTCAGTCCACGACCCGCCACAGTAAACGCCAGCTCCCTCTCAGCTTTCGTTCACAATCTCGTGACAACGTTGATCCGATGGCATCGCTTCAGGAACACCACAGCCCCCCGCGACGGTCCCGGACGCGACCGGTCCTGAACCTTGTGGTGCTGGCCGGTTCTCTTGCCGTGACCATCATCTTGCTGGGCCATTCGTGGCTTCCGGAAACCGCCGGATTGGGGCTCATTGTGGATTCGGGGCTCATCTGGTTTGGTGCCCTCATTCCCGTCCTTGGCCTGCTGGCGTTCGCAGCGCGCCGCAAACACCTCACCCTTGCAATTTTGGTCCCGGCAGTGGTTTGGTCGCTGCTTTTTGTCCCCAGCATGGTTCCCCTGGCCTGGTCGGCACCTGAGGCAGCGGCCACCTCCGTGACTGTTGTTAGCCAGAACCTGCAGGCAGAATCCGGCACGGCGGCCGAATCCGCCAGGAGCCTGGCCGCCACGGGCGCCCAAGTGCTTGCCCTGCAGGAGATCGACGGCGCATCCCGGGACTCGGTGGACGCCGAACTCACCCCGCACTACGAGTATTCCTACCGCATTGGCACAGTGGGGCTGTGGAGCACCTACCCCATCCGCAATGCCTCCCCGCAGGGCCTGGGCCTGGGCTGGAACCGGGCCTTGTCCGCCGACCTTGACACCCCCGCAGGTCTGGTCCGCATCTATGTGGTGCACGCGGCCTCGGCACGCCCCCTGGAACATGCCGACAGGGACACCATGCTGACAGCACTGGCCCAGATCATAGCCGCGGACCCAAGCGAAAAGGTCATTGTGGTGGGCGACTTCAATGCGGCATCAACAGACAAATACTTTTCCGCCCTCACCGAGCACTTGGCGGAACCCGCGCAGGACGGCGGCCTGGCCGGGTTTACGTGGCCCGCCTCCCCCTTGCCGGTCACCAGGCTGGACCATGTCTTGGCCCGTGGCATGACGGCCACCTCCAACTCCGTGTTGCCGGCAGGATCCAGCGACCACCTTGCCATCCGGGCAAGCTTCAACCTGTAACCAAGGCGCCAACCCTTGACGGCAACCCCTTTCATCGGTGAGGCTCATGCCCAGGGTCGTCATCGAAAGGTCGCCATGGACAAGCTCACGTTTCCGCACTTCCCCAGCGATTTTGTGTGGGGAGTTTCCACGGCCGCGTACCAGATTGAAGGTGCAGTCGCCGAAGACGGCCGCGGGCCCTCGAGCTGGGACGCCTTTGTCACCGAGCCCGGCCGAATAGCCCATGGCGACACCGGCAGTGTTGCCTGCGACCACTACCACCGCTATCCGCAGGACACTGCCCTCATGGCTGAGCTGGGAATTGACGCCTACCGTTTCAGCTTCTCCTGGTCCCGCATCCAGCCGGGCGGGTCCGGGGCGGTGAATCCGGCTGGCCTGGATTTCTATGACCGGCTCATTGACGGCCTGCTGGCAGCGGGCATCGCACCTAGCCCCACGCTGTTCCACTGGGACACCCCTCTGGAACTCGAACAGGGCGGGGGCTGGCTCAATCGCGACACTGCCAGCCGTTTTGCCGACTACGCGCACCTTGTTGGCCAACACTTTGCCGACAGGATTCCGCGCTGGATCACCATCAACGAACCCGTCGTTTTGACCATGTTGGGCTATGGTGCGGGCATCCAGGCGCCGGGACTCGCACTGGGTTTTGAGGCTCTGCCCGCAGCCCACCACTTGTTGCTGGCCCACGGACTGGGGGTGCAGGCCCTGCGCGCGGCAGGGGCGGGCAACATTGGCATTGCCAACAATCACGCGGCCACGTGGCCGGCCAGCGAGCACGAGGAGGATCTGCAGGCGGCCGGGCTGTACGACACCATCGCCAATTGGATCTTTGCCGACCCCATCCTCACGGGTGCCTACCCGGAAGAATTGGCGCCGTTCCTGCCCCCGATCCCCGACGGCGATCTGGCCACCATTTCAACCCCCATTGACTGGTACGGCATCAACTCCTACAACCCCACACTGGTGGGTGCACCCGTGGCGGAGGAAGCAGCCTTGATGGACGGCCATGCATTGGATGCGTCCCTGCCGTTCTCGCTGCGGGAGTTGGAGGGCTACCCGCGCACCGACTTTGACTGGCCGGTTGTGCCGGAGGCATTCACCGAATTGCTGCTCGGCTGTCATTTTCCGAAGGCAAGTGCACAAAAGTCAGGAGTCGTGTTCACACGCCTGATTTGTCAGAAATGCTCTTCACAGAATTTCAGTAGATGTCTTCGCAGCATCCCTTGTCCGCAGGGGAAACTCATGCGGACACTATTACCGGTTGAAGTTGGCACATCGCTTGACGGAAACCACTATACGGGTGACTAAGTCAAGTGGTCGAAGTCGGGGCCAATGATGGCTTTCTAGTCCGAGTTCAGCCAGCTACCGGAACGCAGTAGACTCGGATACTCGTCTTTCTGGAACTGCCATTGTCCGTATATGTTCCATTAGCTGGTAGCTGGTAGCTCGTTGCGTGCAGAGCGCCGTGAAGGCAAGGTTGTCGACGGCAAACCGGACATAGGCAACCAGCAACTGGGACCGTTGCAGAAGTGAATATGTGCTGGCAGTACCTAGTCGATTGCGGCCTCATTGCTGTTGTCTCGGTTTGTGTCCCACAGCTGTCGGATTGTGGGTGGGCAATAATTTGGATGGTGTTCGTGGTGGAGCTGTGCGGCCTCGGCAGCCGGGAGGTCTTGGGGTGTCTGGGGATGAGGGCTGTCATCTTTGAACTTTTTTACTACAAACTCTCAGGTGGCGTATAGGTTTTTCTCAGCACGTCAGAGTATTTGGGGATTTGATTGCTTTCTTCCTTAGTGGGCTGACTCCGTTTGGCTGAAGAAAGCGATTTCATGAGAGTTCCTGCCGGTGTTTTTGGGCGCCTAGTTTTGTCTTTGTCCTTGTGCTTTGGTCTGGCGGGTGGGGCGGGGTTGTCTGCTGCGGTTGCCCAGGAAGTGCCACCAGTGACGGTGACCGGGCCAGTTACGGAGGCGGCCGCCCAGGGGGAGGCTGTCTCGACGGGCAAGGATGTGGTGGTTGATGTTGCCACGACGCCGTTGGAAATTACTGTGGCGCACCCTGATGGGTCGTTCACGAAGACCATGAATACCGAGCCGGTGCGGATGGAAACGGCCGTCGGGTGGCAGGAGATCTCTACGGATCTTGTTGCTTCCACCGAAAATGGTGTGAAGGTGATCAAGCCAGAGATGGTGCCGGTGGGTGTGACTCTTGGTGCTGGCGGGTCTGCGGCGATGTCGACACTGGATGACAAGGCAGGGCATGTTTTGCAGCAGTCGTGGCCTTTCGGCAACCTGCCCGCCCCGGTGATCAAGGACAACACGGCAACGTATCGGTCGGTGCTTCCTGGTGTTGATTTGATTCAGATCGCGCACGAATCCGGTGTGTCTCAGGTCTTGAAGATCGCTACGGCTGATGCGGCGAAGGATCCTCGGGTGGTGCAGATGCGGATTTTCCTTGATTCTGGCAATACCACTGTGCATGACACCGGTACTGGCGGGCTTGAAGCCAAGGGTAAGGATTCGGGGGAAACGGAGCTGCGGACAGCGGCCGGGCAGTGGTGGGACTCCTCCCAGCGTGGTGCTTCGGCCCTGGATTCGGGCGGCCCGGGCCTGACACGGCCTTTCAAGCTCAGCCTCGGGGCGGAGGCAGGGAAACAGACGCAGGTGTTCGGGATGGATGAGATTTTGTCCTCACCGGGTCTGGTGTTTCCGATCTATGTCGACCCGGACTGGTCGACAGTGCGGGTGTCGTATTTGTACGTGGATTCGGGCTACCCCAGCACTTCCTATTGGAATGGTCAATACACCGACTCCACCGGCCATGTCGGTTTCCTACCCTCGTCGTGGTCGGGGGATGGCAAGTCCCACACAACCCGCACTTTCTACCAGTTCGCGACCAACCCGTTGGCTGGCAAAGTCATCCTGTCGGCACGGATGGACGTGGTGGAGACATGGGCTGCGTCGTGCACACCTACCCCGGTGAGTGCGTATATTGCCGGCGCGATTAACTCCAGCACGACATGGAACACCCAGCCGGGGCTGCTGCAAAAATTCAGCACCCAAACAGTTGCCAAGGGGTACCCCGGGTGTGATCAGGGGACGGTGAGTTTTGACATGGCTGCGGCTGAGGGATCGTTGAGGACCTCTAACGCGGTGGTGGTCGCTTTGGTGGCCAGCAATGAGTCTGATCCGTTGGGGTGGAAGCGGTTCGCCAATGACGCTATCCTGCGCGTGACCTACAACACGCCACCGAACGCCCCGGGCGTCTGGACAGTGAACAATGCCCTCTGGACTGGTACGCCGTGGGCTTCAGAATTCGTGACACGACTAAACGAGCCGACCTTCGATATTGTCGCCAGCGATCCTGACGGTGATGCAGGATGGGCCATCAAGGTCTACCTCACCGTGCGCGACCTTAGCGGAAAGGCCTGGGATTCCACCGCTGAGCCCCTGTGGACGGCAGGATCCGGTGGCCACGTGATGTGGAAAACAAAGTATTTGCCCGCGGGAAAGTACTACTTAGAAGGACAGGCCGCCGATCAACTAGGGTCCTCATCGGCGGCGATGCGTTTCGATTTTACGGTCGATACAGCGCCTCCCCCGCCCCCGGCTATTACCGCGGTGACGGCAAGCATCAATAACCCGTCGACGACGAATCCGATGGATCCGGCGGGTGTGGTGGGAGAAACGCCCTATACATTCACCTTGGGCAAGGGCAAGCCGACTGACAAGTTGAAATCTTACGATGTGAAGGGTTTCGTGTACGCGGTCTCACCGGGGCAGCCAGAGACCTCCTATCCGGCGAATCTGTCCTGCGGGGCGAGATTGAAGAATTTTGTTGTGGTCTGTGGGGACAGTGCCCAGATCACGGTGGCGGCGGTGGCCGAGACAACCACCGTGACGGTGTGGGCTTTCGATACAGCCATGAATGTCAATTCCCAAGTCCATAGTGAAGCGGTGAATTTCAAGTTCAGTGTTCCTGCTTCCCCTGCGGTGCTGCCCACCACGGTGTTGCCGGTGTCGCTGGTTGGTGGGGCTTCACTGGTGAATATTGAGACGATGAACGGACGTCCCGTGGCCAATGGGTGTGCCGGCTCGGTCGATAGTGACGGCACGGATCCTGACGTGCGTCCCGCACTGCAGCTAACCACGGGCGGGGATTATGCCACGACGCCGACCGCGGCCGTGGACACGTCCCAGAGCTTTTCCATGGCCGGCTGGTTTTGCGCCACGACCCCGAACACCGGGGCGGTGCAGTCCTTGGTGACACAGATGGCCGGGGCCGGATCGCCCGGTGCGGCGTTGCGTCTTGGTGCTGGAGGGTTGGCTGAACTGGCCCAATACTCAGGTATCGCGGGTGCGGGCCAGGAAACGGTGGCGGCCGCCGACACTATCGGGGCCGGATCCTGGTACTACGTGGCTGCGGTCTCGGATCGTATTAACCGGCAGCTGCGGATCACCTTGACCACGACAGGGTTCACCCAGACTTGGACAGTAGCTACCACAACAGCGTCCCACCTTGGTTCACCACCATCCCAACCGGTACTACTAGGCGCTTCCGGCCCCGGCGGGGCCAGCCAGTTCAAGGGCCAAATTTTCAACCCGATCCTCACCAGCGGGGTCCTCACTGATGCCCAGTTCACCGTAGCCAAACAGCAGTTCGGCAATGAGTTCGGAGTAAAGAAATGACCACACACACCTCATTTCCAGTCCCGGGCAATCATCAGCGGTGGGGGCGCCTGCGCACCACCGTGATGGCTGCCGTGACGGCGGCGTCATTGGCTGTGACTTCGGCAGGTTTGGTCGCGTTGGCTGTCACACCGCAGCAGGACACGAGTTGGGCCAATGAACGCCCAGCCGAGATCACCGAGGTCCCTGCGGTTCCTTGGGCTGCGTCGATGCAAGCCGCCGACCAACCCCCCACCGGCGATACCGCAGGTGGGGGCGGCAAAGCTGGGGTTCAGATTCAGAAGGCCTCGCTCCGCAGTGTTGTTGCCCCTGGCGGCGGTAAGGGTTCCGGCGATTTCGCGGCCCTGCCCGGGGTTTCCTCGGGAGAGTGGGGTGTTTCCGGGCAGAGTGGTTCCTTCACCTGGAGTTACCCGTTCACGCTGCGTGAAGCACCTGCCGGTGGCTCACCGTCAGTGGCCTTGGCTTATGACTCCTCCATGGTGGATGGGTTGACTAGCTCAACGAATAACCAAGCCTCGGTCGTGGGTGATGGCTGGTCATTGGCCGGGGCCGGGACCATCCGGCAAAACTTCACCCCCTGCATGGATCAAGGTGTCACCGGGTCCTATGATCTGTGCGGTTCCCCTGGAGGGCAACAATTCACGATTGCTTTTGGTGGTCGGTCAGGGAAAGTCATCAAGGACGCCACCACAGGTGTCTACAAACTTCAAAACGATGACAACACGAAAATTGAGTACCTCACCGCTGCCGGCAGTAACGGCACCCATGACGGCGGCCACTGGAAAGTAACGGACACGTCGGGAACCCAATACTTCTTTGGCAAGAACCGCCTGCCCGGGTGGGTTGCGGGGCAAGCAACTACGAACTCGGCTGACACTGTCCCTGTGGGGGCTGCCAACGCGTCCCAGCCATGTTGGGCCGGGACGTTTGCGGCGTCCCTGTGTCCGCAGGCCTACGCCTGGAACTTGGACTATGTGGTGGATGTGCAAGGGAACACTCAAGCGTTCTACTACACCCAGGATGGCAACAACTACTCCTCGCAGGCCGGGACAGGGGCCTTGAAGTCCTATGTGCGGGCCAGTCGTCTGGCGCGCATTGACTACGGCATGCGGGCTGGTGCCGAGCTCGGTGCTTCCGCCCCGCTGCGGGTCTCCTTGGACTACACGGGCCGTTGCACAGGGGTTGATTGTGCTGCCGGAACGGATGTTCCAACCACGTACAGCTGTGCCGCCACGGGGACGTGCGCGACGTCCTCGGCCACGTTCTACACCGATCAGCGACTGAAGACTGTTACCACCCAAACCCTGGTCGGGGCCACCTATCAGAACGCTGACGTATGGACGTTGGCGCACACGATGCCCAACCCGGGGGACGGGCTCAGTCCTGCGTTGTGGATGGATTCCCTGACTCACCAGGGCGCTAACACCCTTACCGGTGTTGGTGGTGCAATCAGTGACCCTCCCGTGGTGTTTAGGGGGCAGCCCATGCAAAACAGGGTGTGGGTTCTGGACGGTCTGGCCCAGCTGAACCGGTACCGGCTCTCAGTGATTAAGACCGTTACCGGAGCGACGATCTCGGTGGTCTATATGGCTCAGGAATGTTCACCATCGAACCTGCCTGCTTCACCGGAGACGAACACGAAGCGGTGCTTCCCGCAATGGTGGGCGCCCATGGTCCCCATCCCGCAAGCAGCCCGCATGGACTACTTCCACATCTACCCCGTTGCGACCGTCACCAGCGATGCTGGCCCGGGGGCGTCCGGCAGCTTGAACCTGGTCACTAACTACCAGTACCTGGGTGCGCCTGGCTGGAAGTATGCTGGCCCGAAGTATGTTGCAGGCAGTGGCGGATCCCAAATCACCTGGTCGGCTCTTGCCGGCTGGACACAGGTGAAGACCATTGTGGGCAACGCCCCCGCCGGGGCGAACCAAACCACCCTGGCCACATATTTGCGCGGATTTGATGGCACCCCTTCCAACACGACAGGCGGCTTGCACGCGACCACTGTGACAGCCACTAACGGGGCATTGATCACGGACTCTCCCTGGTTGGCTGGCTCCCAGATTGAATCCCAAGCCTTCCTGGGCGATACCACCACACGGCTGAGTTCCACTGTGACCGTTCCGTGGTCTTCGGCTCCGACAGCGACAGGCACGGCAGGGACCGGGGCGGCCCAGGCACGACATGCAGGAACCAAATCGGTCACCAAGGTCATTGCCAGTGGTCAAAGCGTGGGAACCCGCACCAGCAGCACCACCAACTACTTTGACTCCTATGGGCGAACCGTAGGGGTAACCGATTCTCCGGAGACAGGGAGCCCCAACCCGGCGACCTGCACCAGCACCAGCTACGCAGATAACACCGGACTGAACCTGCTCGCGTTGCCGGCAACCATCACGACACGTACCGGGGCCTGCGACACTAGCGGTGGCTCTGGCGCACCGATTCTCAAGGCCAGCCGGAACCTCTTTGACGCCTCTACCAGTGCCACACCGGGCAGCAGCGGGTACACGGCCCCGGTGAAGGGCAACCTGAGCCGCTCCGATACCGCCACCACCATCACCGGTGGCGCCGTGGAGACCTGGCATAGCGGGCCCACGACCGTCTATGACGGGTTGGGACGAGAAACTTCCAGCACCGATTCCAGCACAGGTACTCCGCGGGTCACCTCATCGAGTTACACGCCTGCGGCCGGGCTGGCTACCAGCGTCGTATCGACGAACCCGCTGGGATGGGCCAACACCACGACGATGGACACGGTCCGTGGAAGCGTCCTGAGCGAAGTAGATCCCAACGGCTCCACCAGCACCTACCGCTACGACGCCACCGGCAGGGTCACCGGGGTTTGGGATCCCATGCGCCCAGTCGCCACGAACCCGCTACCGACCCAAGCCACCACCTACAAGATCCAGCAGGACGCCCCGTCCTGGGTGCAGACCACCAGTATCAATGGTGGCAACCAAGCCATGAGCTCGTTTGAGATCTATGACGGGCTGGGACGACTACGCCAAACCCAGGACATGTCTCCCGGCGGTGGAACGATCGCCACCGATACCTTCTACGACTCAGCCGGCGCAAAATCACGGGTCAACAATGACTACTTTTTGAGCACCGAGCCCGGCGGCACGTTGATGATTCCCACCATCGCTGTGCCCTCCACGAGTACCTACGCTTACGACGGGGCAGGGCGCGTCACCGCGTTCACAGCCCTCGCCTACGACAACCAAACCCTGTGGACCACCAAGGCTGCCTATGCCGGGGCTGACACCACCACCTTGACCGGGCCAGGGAACGACGCGGCACGCAGCATCGTCGTGAACTCCGATGGCCAGATCGTCTCCCGCCTACAGTACAAAGGCGCCACAGCCACCGGTACCCCGGACACCACCAGCTACACTTTCGATGCTTTGGGCCAGAACACGTCCATGGCGGACACTGCTGGGAATTCTTGGTCGTGGGCTTTTGACCCGGCCGGGCGTCAAAGCAGCGCCACAGACCCCGACAGTGGCACCTCCACCATCAGCTATGACAGTTCAGGGCGGGTCTCCTCCACCACGAACGCCCTCGGGGTGGTCAGCATCAGCAGCTATGACACCCTTGACCGTGTCATCAGCCAATCGCTGACACCGGCCGGTGGGACAGCGAAAGTCATCAGCACCACGAGCTTTGACGGGGAAAAGAAGGGCCAGCCCTCGTCCTCGACCCGGTTTAACGGGGCCAACTATGACCAGCCGGTCACGATCGATGTTTCCGGTTACAACGCGGCCTACAAGCCTAAAACGACCAAGGTCACCCTCCCCGGGGTGATTGGTGCGTTGGCTGGTTCGTACACCACGACCCGGACCTACACTAAGACCGGGCAAGTGAGTAAGGAGATCGTCCCGGCCCTGGGTGGGTTGCCGGCTGAGACCTTGTACTACGGCTATGACGCGTTCGAGAACCCGTCCTCGCTGGATAACCAGAATTACGACACGATCGTTGCCAACACCCAGTACACGCACTTGGGCCAGATGGCGACCTTCCAACAGTACGATGCGAACTATTCCAGCCCCACCCTGGCCACGACCGGGCGGAACCAGACCTACTTCTCTTGGGATGCGACCACGGGTCGGCTGTCCAATCAGTGGAGCAATAACACCGCCAAGTCAGTCGTGTCGGATCTGGGTAAGACCAGCTACGAGTACACTCCTGGTGGTAACTTGCTGTCTCGGGCCACTACCTTTGAGAACAAACCCGGCGCACCCACTGACTACCAGTGTTACAACTACGACTACGCATCCCGCCTAGCCGCCGTCTGGACACCAGCAACCAAGAACTGTGCCACAGCACCCACCCCCGCCTCAACCAGTATTGCCGGGCTTGGCGGGCCAGCACCCTACGCCCAGACCTACAGCTACACCCCTGCCGGGGACCGCTCACAGGTCAAACGCTTCACCGCGACCGGCGCCCTGGGTGCTACTGAGGACTACACCTACAAGCCGGCCGGGCAGTCTGGCCCGCACCAGCTCCAATCCCTGATCTCCACACCGGCCACCGGGACCGCAACCACATCGACGTTCCTGTGGGACGCTGCCGGGCAAATGACCAACCGTGCCGGGGAAACACTGAGCTACACCCCTGATGGCCACCTCAATAGCAGCACTGGGGCCTCGACTGTCCCGGTGAACCCGAACCCATCCGCCACCCTAGGCACCCCGCCTGCCCCTGACCCTGCTGTGGCGGGCAGTGCGAGTGAGCGGTTCTACGACAGTTCCGGGGCTCTTGTTGCCTTGGTTGATGGCACTGGTACGACGGTGACCCTGGGTAGCACGACCGCCCACAACACGAAAAATACGACCCTCACGACAGCGACTTGTACCTACACTTTCGCTGGGAAAACAGTCGCCCAACGCACAGCAGCCCTCAGTATTATCAAGCTCTCCTTCGTCATCAGCGACGGGGTAGACACCGCCCAAACCGTGCTCCTGCCCACTGACGGGACAACGAACACCACCGCCATCACCCGCTACACCGACCCCATGGGACTCACCCGCGGAGCCACCCAAACCGCCACCGGGGCCGGCGCCTACACCACAGCACCAACAACTGCCCGAGGTGTTGGCACCAACGGCGCCAACACGGCCGGTTTCGGGGCCACCAACGGCTACATCGGCGGACTCGCTGATTCGATCAGCAACCTCACCCACCTCGGAGCACGCGACCTCGACCCAGTCCTCGGCCTCTTCACCAGCCCCGACCCCATCCTGCAAACAGACAACCCGCAAGGTTTCACGCCCTACGCCTACTCCGCCAATGACCCGATCAACTACTCCGACCCCTCAGGCTTGTCCTGGATCAAAGACCTCGGAAGTTGGGTTAAGAACAACGCCGGAACCATCGTCAAGGTCGTTGTTGCCGTCGTCGTCGTTGTCGCTGTTACCGCAGCAGTCGCGGGGTGTATTGCCAGTGTTGTGTGCGGAATCGTGGTGGGTGCAGCAGCAGCCGCGGCAGGATACGCCGCGGGCATGGCCGTAGACGTCGCTCTCGGCAACAAGAAAGCGCCCACGGTAGGGCAATTCTTCAAGGGTATGGCTCAAGAAGCGCTCTGGGGTGGCCTAGGTGGCGGCCTGGGTGTCCTCGGCGGGGCTCTCATCGGCAAAATCGCATCAACCGCCTTCGGCGCCGGGGCAGGCAAAGCGGCCTCATCAGCTGCCGCCTACGGACAACGCCTGATCACCCAAGGCAAACAAGCAGCAGCAGCCTCCGCCCAAGTCGTGAAAACCAACGGCGCCAAGGCATTGGCCTCCGTCAGCCGCCCAGCACCAGCACCCCAGTCAATTGCTAAGTCAGCAGCATCCGCGTGCTCTTTCGCGGGTGCCACAACAGTGCTCATGGCTGACGGAACACACACGGCGATTCAGGACATCAAGGTCAATGACACGGTTATTGCCTCTGACCCGGAGACCGGTGAGCAGGCAGCCAAACCTGTAGATCATATGTTCGTGCATGAAGACACGGTCTTTGACCTGATCATCGACGGCCAAGTCATCTCCACCACCGAAGACCACCCCTTCTGGTCAGTCACCGACCAAAAATTCGAACGCGCCGACGAACTCGCCACCGGCGAACAAGTACTCGGCGCCAACGGAGCCACACAAACCATCACCGCCCTCCAACCCGAGAGCAAACGCGATACACTCGCCTACAACCTGTCCATCGACGGCATCCACACATACCACGTCGGCACCACCGAAACCCTCGTCCACAACACCTGCTCGATGCCTGCCGACAGTGTCTACAACAAAATCCTCAAAGGACCTCCCGGGCCGAATGCAGGTAGGCTGGATAAGGACGAAGCTACTGATCTAGCGCAATATTTGGGCTATCGATCGGCCGGACGAGAGAAATCCTATGGACAACCAATCTTCAAGAACGGCAAGGACTTCATAACTCCGGATAACACAGGCCATGTAAGGGGAACTTGGAAGAAAGCCAAGACAATTGATGCGCTGAAGAGCGATACGACGCGTCAAGGAACCTACGATCCGTTGCTGAGATGGATGGCCAAATGACCCAGTCCAATGTTGATGAATGGTGGGAAATTGATTTCAGGGGGACAGACAAGTCAAGAATCGCAGTACTTGCTGAGGCAGTGGAAGAACTTGGACTGGCCACAGACGCCTTTGACACCAATCCTGACAGTAGGTTGCCGTTGAGCTTGGATTGGACCCTCGCCAGGACCTTGACCACGGTTCTAGAGCAAGCGGTGGGTCCAGATGGTCAACAACTGACACCTGCCAATGATTCCATTCTGGATGACCTGGTTTCTTGGTTGGGGATGCCGGACGTGGTGCGAACAGCGCCGGTGGCTGAAAACTCAGATCAAAAATCACTGCCGGAAGGCGGGTTTCACGTATGGGTGGACACTTCGGGGTCCTTTCACTCCGAATTGGACGTCGGGGCTCAAAGACTTCTGGTCTGTCCTTGTGAGATGCCCATTGCCGAATCGATTGTTCGTTTGTCCAAGGAGAGGGGGCTGGCCAGCGATGCAGTGATCATCGACCCCCGCGTCATCTTCAGAGTGGGGCTGGACTGGTGTTCGACCATGCTCGTGTTGGATGCTATCGAGAGTTCACATGCCAGCCAAGATGATGTCGCGAAACTCCAAGAAATTCGAGTCCGAATGATTCTGTGGACCGCGTCACCTCATCGGATCCAGGCAGACTGTGGACACAAGCATGGTTTGTACAATATCGGAAAGATGCAGTGAAATATCTCGGAGGCCGTTCCTTAACTGTGTTGGCGGATTCGTCAACACAGTTACAAATATCCTCGGTCCGTGGCCGTACTACTTGTGCAGGCCTCATAAGTAGCCACTAGCGTGGAATGGGTTTTCTCAAAAGCCCCATCACCGGCAAAAGTGGTCCCACTCCCAGCCTAAAAAAGCTGCTGTTCGACAACAATATTCCATGGAGGCTAAAGTAATGTCGGTTGATTGGTCTGGGTACCCGCTCTTCCCGATTCTCATTGTTGGAAGGGACGCGGAGCCGTCACGCCAAGAGGCACGAGCGAACTTCAAACACGAGCTGTCCATCAAAGAGGAACGCAAAGAGATTCTCGCCGAACTTACGGCAAGAAATGGCATCATCCTTGAGGACACTTATGAGTGTTATGCCAAGCTCAACTTGTGGTTCCGGACAACATTGCCCCAGAACCCGGTGATGAGAAGAACTTGCTTGTGGAGTGGGTCAGTTTCGTATGCGATCTGAATCTATTCATGGGCGATTCCCTCATTGCGAGATATCCCTGGTTGCGGTGGACCTTTTACACAACCAGCAAGAAATCCCGAAATTACCAAAAAGGCGTCCTAAAAGGCTATAAGACCGTGCCAACTATGAGCGTCAGATTTGATGGAACTCTCATCAGCTGGGGATACGTGTACCTCAGCGAACCCGAAGCTTCTCCTACCGTTTTCGTCAGACAGTTCGCCTACGCTGAAGACATTCCAGCCGAGCAGCGCGAAGAACTGCTCCTGAAACAACTCGGTCCGGGATGGGATCGCCCAGCATAAGCGAGGTGGACCACATGCCGAGCGAACCTGCCCGACAGTGAATGGGTCTAACCCCATCCTCAGCTTGGCTCCGTGTCATTGACAAGCGTTAGCCTCTTGGTAGCGGGCGAAATGGCCGTATGCAGTTTCCCATCGGTTGCCGCCAGATGAACACTGTGACCATGCTCTGGTTGGCGGAACTATGTAAGCCGGGTCCCGCAGGTGTCGCAGAATGGCTTATATCTAGCGCGTCGAACAGGCTTGGGGGTGTCCATCGCTGCTCGTGTTTACGATCTGGAACCGCCGCCAATCTAGACGCTCCACGAACCCCACCGTCTTCAACCCTTTAGTAGTGAGGACTTCGTTGACATCAAATTGGAGCCAGCTGGCTTGGTTGTCCAGGGTCGTCTGTCGCCGGTCACCCACGCCTCTGATTTTCTGTCAATTTTCAAAGTCGTCCATGCAAGTTCCAGAAATCACTCGAGCGGACACTATTTCTGGTTCAGGAGTTTCTTCCCGTCAGGGCGAAGTTCACCTGATGGGGAGACGTGGCGGTAGAGAGTTTGGCGCGTGATGCCGAGTTCAATGCACAGATTGCCAACCTTGGTTTCGGGTTGTCCCATGGATGCCATGGCGAGTCGAACCTTTGCCGCTGTCATCTTGTAGGGGCGTCCACCCTTTCGTCCACGTGCGCGTGCGGCGGCGAGGCCGGCGATGGTGCGTTCTGAGATGAGGGCTCGTTCGAATTCGGCGAGGGCGGCGAAGATCCCGAAGACGAGTTTGCCGGAGGCTGTGGTGGTGTCGATGGCAGCACCCTCGCCGGTGAGAACTTTCAGGCCGATGCCGCGGTCGGTGAGGTTATGGACGGTATTCACCAGGTGGCGCAGGTCCCGGCCGAGCCGATCGAGTTTCCACACCAACAAGGTGTCCCCCTCACGCATGCCTTTTAGACAGGCGGCCAGTTGTGGCCGGTCGTCCTTCTTGCCCGAAGCGTGCTCCTCGTAAAGGTTGAAGGCACCGACTCCGGCGGACAAGAGAGCGTCGCGCTGCAGATCGGTACTTTGGGATCCGTCGGCTTTTGACGCTCTCATGTAACCGATCAGCATGCCATGCTCTCCCTTGTCATGTATACGTTCGTTTGAGTGACAACAGGCACGTAAGCCCGAATAAAATCGATGATTGTCACTTAACCCGTTATTTATTCTAAGTCATGCAAATGGTTGGTGACCATCAAGATGTGACAGAAAATCGAGAGGTATCTCAAGCTCGGCAAAGGTTTCCCGGAGACGGCGCACAGATACTTCACTCTTGCATCCATACAGCGCTAGGCCATAGAGCTGTTGCGCAGCCAGAAGGTCTTCCCTGGCTGCTTCGATAGCGACATTGAGTGAATCGACTGCCTGTTGCCATAGATCGCCCAGGTTCGGCTGCTTCTGGCCGCCTGCGATTTCTGTTGGCGGTCCGGGCGGGGTCCCGTTGTTGATGCTGCCAGCGGGCTTGGGTAGCAGAAGGTATGCAGAGGTGCCCAGAGCTGTCAGTGAACCGGCCTCGATCAGTTCCATTGAGACGGCTGCTGCTTCAAGCAGCTGCTGCTGGGTGGTCCAATGAAGGTTTTCGTACGGCTGCCAGGCATGCAGGCCTGCCCGGAACGGGTGCCCGCAGTTGTCCCAGATCAGACGGACCTCCTCCAGCTGCCGCCCGTACCGTCCCTGAGCAGTGGTGAGTTCGTCTAGGAGGGCGCGCAGCAGTCGGAACCAGATGCCTGCGTGTACCGGGCGTCGGGGCAGGTCAACGGATCCTGTTGTTGCTGCCTGCCAGGTTCGCCGGTCCATTAGGGACGACGCCTCAGGAACTGCTCGCTGGTCGCGGACTGGGGTTGTCCACCAAATGTATTCCGGAGGTTGGCCCTCGTAGATTTCGATCCGGCGCCCGTGTACCGGGCAGCTGAGCATGAGTGGCAGTTGCCAGAATAGCTGAAGCACCGCAGGCCCTGAGGGTGCCAGGCATTCGGGGCAGGCCCGGCGGACCTTGTCTTCTGGGACCCACGGCAGCCACTGCCCGGGAGCATAGATTTTGCGCCGCCCTGGCGGCAGCAGCACCGACATCTGGTGCACGTACGTTTTATAGGAGTCCGGGTTTGGGACCAGACTGTCGAACAGCCATGGCACCCAGCCGGCCATGCTCATCTTACTGAGCCGGTTTCCGTCGAGACCGCTGCGCAGGATCAGTTCCTCCAGCACAGGAACTGGCGGGTCAAAATCCAGCTCCTGGTCCGTGACGTTTCCGTGGCCCAGCCCGTGCTCCAGTAACTCGGATGTGCTCATCATGTAGGTGCCGGCAAGCCGGTTCAACCAGGAGGAGAGCGCTTCGGCTTCAACGGGTGCCGGGTGCAGGGGCCAGCGCTCCGGTGGTCTCACATCAACTCGCGTTCGAACTTTCGGCGCCGAACACTGGGCCCGTCGTATTCGGCCATGGTCAGTGTTCGGTGGTTGATGGATTCTTCCCCGCTGTCCACAGCCGCGACCGCTGCCTCCGTCAGGAGCGATGCCAGCTCTCCGATGGTCCCCTCACTGCGGGTGAGCAGGTAGCTGGCCATGTCCTCGTTGTCCAGATCGGAGTGTCGGCGAAGCGGAAAGGACGATGCGAAGCTGGCCAGCAGTGAACGCATCTCGGCGTTGGCCTCCCACAAAGGCAGCGTCATAGGCTCAAAGCGGTTTTCGAGCTGGTCATCGGAGCGAATGGCCAGATAGGCCTCACGGGTGCCTACTCCCACCAGCGGGATACGAAGCTCGTTTCCCAAGAAGCGCAGCAAATTCAGGAATTCACGCCGAACATCGGCCCGTCCGGCGAGCACATTATGCAGCTCGTCAATCACCAGGACCCGCACGCCAACGCCTCGCAGCACGGACAGTGCGAGTTGTTCCAACTCGGCAACACGCCGCCGGGCCCCCGTCGGGGCGCCGAGCGCTGCGAGCACAGCCGTATAGAACCGCGGGATGGAAGGTTCGGAGGGCATCTGCACGCACAACACGGGGATGTTCTCCCGGTCCGCCGTGGAGTCCGGTGGATGCTGGCGGCGAAACCGTTCGATGATCATCGACTTGCCGTTGTTAGTCGGTCCGACCAGCAGGAGGTTCGGCATGCGCTGCCTGCCGGGCCAGTCGTAGAGTGTTTCGAGCCGGGTAAGAGCCTGGACCGCCCGAGGGTAGCCAATCCAGCGGTCAGCCCGGATACGCCGGATTCGTTCGTCCGCCGGCAGACGGGCCAAAGCCTGGGTCCATGGTTGGAGATGGGAAAGATCCGGCTCCGGGTAATCGTCGTCGCTCACCATTGCTCAACCTCATCGAAAGGAACGGCCGCCGCGGTGGCCTTCTCCGGCGGAAGTTGCTCATCCGGGGGCGCCACTGGTGACTCCACGGGCTTGGTGGTCTGGAGGTGGCGACGCCGTTGCAGGTCCCGGCGCGATCGTCGGGTTGCCCGCTGTGCCGTCGAGGTAATCTCACGCATTTGATCGATCATGCGGAACAGTGCTTCCTCATTGACCTGGTCATGTCCTTGCTGGCGCAGCCGCGCCAGGGCCTGCCGGTGTTCCCACAACGTCACCGCTGGGTGGGAAACGTTGCTATACGGCACCTCCACATAGACCTCTCCCTCCGGTTCCAGCACCCAGACCCTGCTGATATCCCGCGGGTCACGCCGGATAATGAACTTGTTCTTCCCGTCCCGCCGTGCGATCCACGGCTTGAGTGAGTTCGCGAAATAGTGGATGTGGTCGATGACGAAACCCGTGCGGGTGATTCTGCGACGGATGACGGGCAAGAAATCGATAAGAAACGCGGCAGGGTGCGCAACAACAGGCTGCGGTCCGAACTTGGCCACGCCCTGTTCCCACCGCCCGGCCGGTGTTTGATGCAGGGTGCCGTGGATACTTCCGTGGTAACTGGCGACTGCAATCATCAGCCAGCGTTCTAGCTCCGCCAAGGTCAAAGCGGACATTTTCTCGGCATCGTAGTCGCCGCGCTGGCCCGGGTTGGAGAACGTAGTTCCGGGCAGCTCGTGGACCCGCTGCATGGCCGTTCCGATAATGCGCTCCACGATCCCGCCGTAATACGGCCGACCAGGCGGCCGGTAGCTGAGTTTGATGCCATGCTGTTCGCAACCCCGCCGCAGGGCTTCGCTCTTAAATTCCGAGGCGTTGTCCAAATACAGTTTTCTGGGTTTACCCCCCCATCGGCCATTCCGCATCCACGCCCAGCCCCTCCAGCCAGGGCCGCTTGTCGGAAGCCATATGGGCGATACACAAACCCACCGACACCGACGACGGCGCTTCTAGAGTGACGACCATGCCAAGCAGGCACCGGCTGTAAACATCGATGGCAACCGTCAAGTAGGGCCTGCCGATCGGCTGCCGCTCTCGGTCATCCACAATGATCAGATCAATCACGGTGTGATCGATCTGCACCTGATCCAACGGCGCCACTGTCTCCGGTACGGTATCGCCTGCTGACTCCAATGGCCGGACGGCATCCCTGCCCTCGCGTCGGCGCTTGACCTCCCCGGGATGCAGACGGGCGATTCTGCTTGTAACGGTATTGCGCGCCGGCACAGGAAGTCCCCTGGAGCGGCATGCCTGAATGACTTCGCGATAGAGCGCAGCCTCAGAGAGCTTTTGCCGGCTCAGATACTGCTTGCGGATCAACTCCTCAATCACCGCCTCGACGGGTCCAGACAATCGTCCTTTGCCCCGGCCCCCACTCGAGTGTTTGGGGGCCACATCCGTTATCAGACCGCCACCCTCCCGATAACGCTTGATCAGGAGATACACATGCCGCCGGGAGATACCCAACTCCTGGGAGGCTTCGTCCACCGCCTGTCCGCCGACGATGCGCAACCCGGCCAACGGCGCAATGACGTCGGCCCGCCGGCGTGCAAGATCCCAGACGTCATCGGCCATGGTCAGTAGTCCGTGCCCCTTGATCGGCGCCTTTTCAGTTTCCATATCGGGCCTACCCAAAGAGAGATTCGCGGACTTAATTCGGGCTCCACTCAAGACCTCACGTACCCGGCCGTATCCAACGATCCTCCCTGCCCCCGCAGGAAATCAAGGACTTTCCGGCATAGAACGAGAAATAGTGCTGACGTCTCCTGAAGTCCTGTGCCGAGCACTACTGACAAAAGCGACTGGTGATCATGACTTCTGACATTCGTGCTCTCGCCTTCGGAAAATGACATCGGCTTCAAGGAACGCTATGGCGAAAAGCTGCCGCCCATCTACATCACGGAGAACGGTGCAGCGATCAACGATGGCCCCGATCCAGTGGGCCGGGTGCGGGATGCGCGGCGGATCGAGTACACCGACGGCCACCTGCGTGCTCTCAAGGACGCCATGGATGCCGGGGTGGATGTCAGGGGCTATTTCCATTGGTCCCTGCTGGACAATTTTGAGTGGGCAGCGGGTTTCTCCCAGCGCTTTGGGCTGGTTCATGTTGACTATGCCACCCAGAAGCGCACACCCAAGGATTCGTTCCACTGGTACCGGCAGCTCATCCAGGCCACGAAGGACGCCGCCCGGTAGGGCCCTGCCACCAAAGGTGCACCTGTACAGTGGGCATCACAATCGCTGTTGCCATCCTGGTTGGACAGCCACACACTGAGGAGTCCCTGTGCCAGAAGTCGACGCCGAAACCCCCACAGTCTCCACCTCCGCAGGCGAGGTGGCCGGAACCGTGAGCGACGGCGTCGAACACTACCTGGGCGTCCCCTACGCAAGCGCACCCACGGGCGCCCTGCGCTTTGCCCTGCCCGCTCCGGCGACGCCGTGGGAGGGCGTTCGCGATGCCACGGAGCTGGGGGCCACCGCGCCACAAAACCACTACGCCGGGGCCATGGCGCGAATCCTGCCCACAGTGGTTATCCCCGGCGATGACTTCCTGAACCTGAACATCGCCACCCCGGCCGGCCGCGGGGACGCCCTGCGCCCGGTCATGGTCTGGTTTCACGGCGGCTCGCTGCAGCATGGCTCCAACGCCCTGACTGGTTACAGGGGTGGGGCGTTTGCCCGCGACGGCGTGGTGTACGTGGCAGCGAACTACCGGCTCGGCGCCGAAGGGTTCTCCGTTCTTGACGGTGCCCCGTTGAACTTGGGCCTGGCGGATCAGCTGGCGGCGCTGCGTTGGGTACAGGCTGAGATTGCTGCCTTTGGCGGTGACCCGGGACGCGTGACGGTGTTTGGCCAGTCGGCTGGCGGCAACACCGTGGCTGCGTTGCTGGCCCATCCGCAGGCATCGGCCCTGTTCAGCCGCGCCATCATTCAAAGTGGGCCGCTCACGGCACAGCCCGCCGTGAAGGCTGGCAGGATCACCCGCAAGATTGCCAAGGACCTGAAGATTTCCGCCACCCGCGAGGACTTTTCCCGCCAAACCCCCGCAGACTTGCTGGCCGCCCAAGCCCGGGTCACCGCCGGTTCCACTCCCATCACGGGCGGGGCGGGCTACGCCCTGGCCGTGGACTCTGCCTTGGTGCCCGTGAACCCCTTCGACGCCCTGACCTCCGGTGCGGGAGCTGCGATTCCACTGCTCATCGGAACAACCACCGACGAGGCTCGGCTGTGGCTGGTGCCCTCCGGCCTGGTCATGAAACTCAAGGGCCTGCATCTGGCCATTGCCCGGCGCAAGGTGGGCATTTCCGCCGCGGCCGTCAGGCTGTTCAAACGCAACCGGCCCCACTCCATCACCGGCGAGATCCTTGGCGCCCTAGCCACGGATAAGCTGCTCCGCGTGCCGGTGAACCAACTCGCTGATGCCCGCCACTCCGGGCCTGCGCCCACTTTTGTCTATGAGTTCGCATGGCAAAGCCCGGTGGAGTACTTGCGGGCAGCCCACGCCGTGGAGTTGGGATTTGTCTTTGACGACCTGTCCTCCCCTGATTCGATGGGGCTGGCAGGCAGCACAGCCCCGCAGGCCCTGGCCACCGATATGCACCGGGCGTGGGTGGACTTTGCGGTTTCCGGCAGTCCCGGCTGGCAGGAGTGGTCCGCGCACCGTCCCGTCAAGATCTTCGACGGCGGAGCCAACCCCGTGGTCTTCGCCCCGCGCGAGGACGAGCGCGCAGTACTCACGCCCTAAAACGGCGCACACCCGCACGTTACGTCCGACGTCTGGCCGCTAGACTCACCGGCCATTGCTGCCCATAAAACCGATCATGTTATCGATAATTCCCTGCGTAACAATCACCGCTCGCCACTACATTCCGAGTAACTTGAATCACATACATCCGATGTCTTAAGCGGGTGTGGCGGCGTGGCCACATTAAAGGACGGCTGCGCTGACCCCGGTTGGTTCATTTACGAGGAGACACATCCATGGTTTTCAATTCTGTCCGTGCCAGAGGGAAGGATGCGCCAACGCCTGTGCCGCCGAGCTCCCGGGGCAAATCCCGGAAAGTCCCGGCCATTGCCGGGCTGGCCACGCTGTGCCTGGTGGGGGCCCTCATGATTCCTTCGATGACAGCCCAGGCGGCCACGAGCGACTCTCTCAACGTGGGATTCAACGGCTCTCTGGTAGGCACCACCGCCTACACCACCACGGGGAGCGAAATCATGCACGGCGTGCTCAACCGGGTGACCGGCAATGAGGAGCAGGTGGCGCTCACCGGCGTGCGACTCACGGGCGGCGCCCAGGGCATCCGCTACGCACCCACCGACATGACTACCGGCACCGACACTGCCGATCAGGGCTTCCTGGGCGAGGTGAAGTTCACTCCCGCCAGTTCCGCGGACATGTCCACCATTTTCTCCGCAGGCGGAAACTTCTACATCCGCGCCCAGAGCGGGGAGCTGCGCTACGGCTTTGACTCCCTCACCGGATCAAACTGGACATCCAACAAAGCCACGATTGAGTACCCGGCCCTGAACAAGGAGCACGCGCTTTCCTTCCACTACCTCCCCACAGCCACGGGCGCCACGCTTTCGGTCATGCTCGACGGCGTAACTCTGCCCCCCGTGACCAGCACGGCACCGGCTAAGAATGCCACCAACTTGGGCTCCATTTTTGGCTTTGGCTACGAGGTCAACCCTGGCGGATCCGGCCGAGGCTTCAGCGGCATGCTGCACGATGCCCGCCTGGCCCAGGCAACGGGCGCCTTCGCACCCTCCGCGTTTGAATACCAGCCCAAACCGGCCTCCACAGATCTGCTTGACGTCTCCTACGACGGCGCACTGGCCGGCAACGCCTACACGGCCACCGGCAGTGATGTACTGCTGGGCACCCTGAACCGCCGGGCCGGTACCGAGACTGTTACCGGGGGCAAGTCCACCCTGACAGCCACCGGCGAGGGTCTGGACTTCACAGCAACAGCCTTCCCGCTTGGCACCACCAAGCTGGACAAGGGCTTTGTTGCCGAGGCAACCTTCACGCCGTCCGGACCCCAGGTTGCCCAGGCACCCGTGATTGCCGTTGGCGGCAACCTGTTTGCCCGCTACAACACCGGCGGGACGTCGTTTGAGTACGGCTTCAGCTCCAACGCGAGCGGCTCCTGGAAGACCTACTCCGAGTCCGTTCCTGTGCCCGAAGTCAACAAGCCGCACACCTTCTCCATGGTCTACGTGCCCAAGAGCGACGGCACAGCGGAGCTGGTTGCCGGCATGGACGGCAAACTGCTGGCCCCCGTGACGGGCGCCCAGGCCATCAAGAACCCTGCATCCAACACCACGGCTACCTTCGGTGCCGAGGTCAAGGAAGCCGCAAACAACCGTGCGTTCAAGGGATCCCTGGACAAGACACGTTTCGCTGCACTGACCGCCGGCTACGAACCCGCGGCCGTCAAGTACCAGGACCTCACTCCCGGCGAGCCCGAGGTGTGCGAGCCCCTTCTGGTTGATCCGGCCAACTACATCTCCGTCAGTACCGGCGACTGCGAGGCCAACATCCTCGCCAAGTCCGCACTCGTGCGCCCCACCAAGGCACAGCTCGAATGGCAGGAGTCCCGCCAGACAGCGTTCCTGCACTTCGGCATCAACACCTTCTACAACCAGGAGTGGGGCCACGGCAACGAGGACCCCGCCCGCTTCAACCCCACAGACTTTGACGCCGACAGCTGGGTCAAAACCCTGCGCGACAACGGCTATCGCTACGCCGTGCTGACTGTGAAGCACCACGACGGCTTCATGTCCTACCCCTCTCGCTACACCGACTACACGGTGGCATCCTCGCCGTGGAAGAACGGCAAGGGAGACGTGGTGAAGGAATTCACAGACGCTGCGCACAAGTACGGCATGAAGGTTGGCCTGTACATGTCCCCCGCCGACTCCAACCAGGAGGTCGACGGCGTGTTCGGCAACGGCAGCGCCAAGAGCGAACGCACCATTCCCACCCTGGTCGCCGGCGATGACCGCGCGGGCAAGACCATCCCCTCCTTCAAGTACCAGGCCACCGACTACGGCGCGTTCTTCCTGAACACCCTGTACGAGATCCTGACCCAGTACGGCCAGGTTGATGAGGTCTGGTTCGACGGCGCCCAGGGCAACACGGGCAAGCGGGAGTTCTATGACTACCCCGCCTTTTACGACATGATCGCCAAACTCCAGCCCCAGTCAGTGGTCGCCGTGGGCGGCAACGATGTTCGCTGGATCGGCAACGAGCAGGGCGTGGCACGCGCCAACGAGTGGGCCGTGCTGCCCATCACCCGTCCCACGGACGGCGGCAAGATCTCCGCCGTCGGCACCGAGGAGTCAAACACGCTTGGCTCCCGTGGCCCCTTGATCAATTCGGTCAAGAGCGGCCAGGCCAACAGCCTGCATTGGTGGCCGGGCGAGGCCGACATGCGCCTGACCCAGGGCTGGTTTGCGCACCCCAACGATGCACCCAAGCAGCCCGCCGAAATGATGAACAAGTACTACCAGTCCGTTGGCCGCAACTCCGTGCTGCTGCTCAACGTTCCGCCCACCACCACAGGCAAGTTTGCACCGGCCTCGGTGACAGCCCTGCAGGGGTTCAAGACGGCGCGGGACAAGTCCTTCAGTAATGATCTGGCCTTGGGCCTGCCTGTGTTGGTCAACGGCGAGAGCACCATGCTGCTCACCGATGACAACGCCCGCACAGGCGCCAGCCAGGCCCTGGCAGTGGATTCCGTGGTTGGGATCGACCTGGGCTCGCCCAAGGCGGTCAGCAACATCTCGCTGAGCGAGCACGTCCTAGAACACGGCCAAACAGTGGAGAAGTTCACAGTGGAAGCCAAGCTCAACGGCACGTGGACGGCCGTCAACAATGACGCCGCCAACGGCGGCGGAACAGGCGGGGGCACCATTGGTGTCACCCGCATCCTGAAGTTTGCCGCCCCCGTGACGGCACAGGAATTCCGCGTCACCATCAAGGAAACCCGTGCCCCCGCACACCTTTCCAACCTCTCGCTCTACAGTGACTTGGCAGCTGCCCCCGCGCCTGCCATGAACCTCTATGTTGACTGCAAGGCCCCGCTTGCCGGCATCGGCACCGAGGCCCGCCCGTTCAACTCCCTGGAGCAGTTCCGCCAGTTGGAGATTGCCACCGGTGCCACCATCCACTTCAAGGCCGGCACCGACTGTGCAGCGTCGGACACCCCCTTCTGGGGCTACGGCACTGCCGCTGCGCCAATCACCGTCACCTCCTACGGCACAGGCGCCGCAGCCTTGATTGGCGGCAAATCTCTGGCTGAGAAGTTTGGCGCGTTCGCCAACAAGGGCTGGAAGGTCGCAGCTGTGGTGGAACCCGCCACACCAACCACGAGCCTGAGTGCTGCCACTGTTGAGGCCGGCAAGAGCGTCACGGTCACCCTGGCCGGCTTTGCCGCCAGCCAGGAAGTCACGCTTGAACTGCGTCCGGGAGCCCACAACCTGGGCAAGGTCACCACCAACGCCCAGGGCGGGGCAACCATTGCCGTGACAGTGCCGGTGGCGACCTCTGCCGGGGACTTCACCGTGGCGGCAACACAAGGCGCGAAGACTGCCTCTGCAGCGTTGAAGGTCACGGCTCCGGTGGTGGTCCCTACAACGGCACCGCCGACCACGGTTGCTCCCACCACGGCACCGCCCACGGTTCCGGCAACAACGGCACCGCCCACGGTTCCGGCTACAACGGCTCCGCCCACAACCGTTGCACCCACCACGGAGCCGACCGTTCCGGCAACCACGGCACCCGCCACAACGGCTCCTGCCAGCAATGAGCCGGCTGGAACTGTGAGCCAGGAAACCGTGGCTGCTGGCAGCGAACTGACCATGACCGGGCAGAACTTCAAGCCGGGCAGCACCGCCACCTTCACCCTGCATTCGGACCCCGTGGTCTTGGGCAGCGCGGTGGTGGCAGCCAACGGGACGGTGTCCCTGACCGTCAAGGTGCCGGCGGGTGTCCCTGCGGGCGGCCACACGATTGTCATCAGCGGCACCGCTGTTGACGGAGGGGCAGCTGAAGTCAGCATCGCAGTGACTGTGGGAGCGGCGGGCGGTCCCACAACGTCGGCCACCTCGACGTCCTCCATCACTGCGCCAACTGCCACCAGCCCCGCAGCAGCTGACAAGGGCGATCTGGCACATACGGGTGCCACCGCAACGTCAGGACTCCTGTTGGCGATGGTCCTGCTGTTGGCCGGATCGGCCTCAGTGCTCATGATCCGCCGTCGAGGCAAGCGGGCCTAGGCAATCTGAACACCACAACTACATATCAGCTGTGCCCGGTACACGAGGTGGACCGGGCACAACTGTTCCCGGCGCGGATTGGCGGCCGTTGTAGCCTGTACCCATGACGACTATTTTTGATGAGACGTACTGGAACGAGCGCTACGGAAACAGCGTGCGGATCTGGAGCGGCAACCCCAATCCCCAGCTGGTGGCCGAGGCGGCCGCACTCGATTCCGGTTCGCCGCAGACACCCAAGAAGGCATTCGACGTCGGCTGCGGTGAAGGCGCGGACTCCGTGTGGCTGGCCAGGCAGGGCTGGCACGTGAGCGGTGTGGACATCTCCACCGTGGCGTTGCAGCGGGCAGCAGCCCACGCAGCCGATCTGGACCTTGCCGGATCCGTCGTCTGGGAGCACGACGACCTGTTGGCGTGGACCCCACCGGCCACCGCCTTTGACCTGGTCTCCGCCCAATTCATGCACCTGCCGCGCCCGGATCGGGAGAAGTTGTTTGCCGCTCTCGCTGACGCAGTCGCCCCCGGAGGAACGCTGCTGATCGTGGGGCACGCGCCGCAAGACGTTGCCGCAGGCGCCCACAAGGCCATAGGCGAGGACATGTTCTTCACCGCCGGCGAGATCGCGGAGTCCCTGGATCCCTCCCAGTGGAAGGTAGTGGTGGCCGAGTCCCGTCCCCGCACCGCTGCCGGACACGACGGCGAATCCATCACCGTCCACGACGAAGTCATGCGGGCCACACGGCTGAAGTGAGCTACCGCCGATGCTTGCTGCGATGCCCCGGAGGGCCGGGCAGCGGCGGCGCGGTGGAGATGTATCGGTGGCCCGTGGGAGTTTCGATTTCCGTGACCGGAGGGCCCTCCCCCGCAGCGGTGTTGTCACCGGACCGGGTGGACGACCAGCCCGGAGCCTCCTTGGCCTGGTTGCAGTCGGAGCACAGGCCCTGGCCATTATCCATGGATGTGGCGCCGCCAGCTGCGTATGCCTTGATGTGGTCATACTCGCGAATGGGTGCATCGCAATACGGTGTTTGGCAGCGCTGGTCCTGCAGTCGCAGGAACTCCTTCATGCCTTCCGGGAAGAATCTGGCGTGAGAGTCCATTGCGAGGAGTTGATTGGTCTCCGGATGGGTAAACAGCCGCTTGAGCCACACTTGCGGCGAGGGGCTGCCACTGCCACTGCCACTGACCATGCTGCGCGCAATGGGTGCCGGAATGGGGTCGTAACCGACCAGCACGGCCGGATCGTTGGCACTGCCGAAAAGCGACCTGTCGGTCATGACCAGTTCCAGTGAAATGCTGGCCTCCTCCACCGTGGTGCACAATGCCTGGCCGGGGGTTCCGGCCAGAGGAGCTGATGGCTGTCGACCGCCCTCCACCTTCGGGAAACCTCCCACCGGCACACCCCTATGGTCACCTAGCGTTCCGGCGCCGTCGTTGCACGGGGCATGCTGGACCAGCCTGTGCATGAGCGCATCCGCCATGATCTGCCCCTTGCCCCGTTCGTCACCGGACGCCCTGAGGCTGTCGGCAACCTTGGTGAGGGTCGTCAGAATGTGGACCCCTTGTTTCAGCGGTATCAGGGCGGTCAAATAGGTCATGCCGTCGGCAGCCGGACGGAGCGAGACGTACCTGTCCCCCACAGCCTTTTCGTGGCGCTTCACAAATGCTTGGGGATCCAGCGAGTATGCGGCTTTTCTTGCCGTGGCACTCAATTCCCTGTTGCCCATGTGCCCTGCGGCGTCCGGGTCTCCGCAGATGGACTGGTCCACATGGGCCCGATCCATCAAGGAAAGGAAAACAGTTTCCTTGGCAATGAGCCCGGCCTTGTACTCGCTGATCCGGCCCTGCGAGAAGGCCCTCATACTGTATGGCATTTCCCGCACCAACACTTCAGATAATTCACAGAGCTGGCGCCCACGGTGGGGAGATTCATGGCGCGCCAGGGCCAGCTGATGGGCGATCCCCCTGCCCAGCCTTTCCCTTGGGACTCCTGCCCGGGCCTGCTCAAGCCGCTGCTGGGCAACGAAGAGTGCCTGCGCGTGGGCTTGGGTGGCGGCCAGGGCATTCTTGGTTTCCTCCAGAACAGCAATGACGTCTATCAGAACAGCGCCCGACATTTGGTCAACAGTGCGGGTATCAAGGGCTGCCGGATCTACTGACCCGCCCAGAGACACGAGAACTCCTGCCGCCAGGCCAGCCCGGGACTCCGCTTTGGTGGCTGCGGCCCTTGCTGTTGCCACGCGTTGGCTCAAATGGGCTAGCGCGTCCGCGGAACGCCCTTCTTCAATGGCCGCCTCTACAGCGGCTGCGGCGGCCTCAACCTTGCCTCGTTCCTGACCGGACAACTCGTCTGCGAGCGCGGCATCCAGCTGCGCGAGGACCACGGGGTCGAAGAAGTTGCCGCAAGATTCCAGCACTGCGGCACCCATGGCCAGCATGGCGTGACACCGATTAGTGGCTGCTGCGCCGGGGCTTTGCGGACTTGCGCTCACCTGTCCAAGGGCCGCACCAAGCGGGTGCACCCCTAGTGCGGGGCTCGCTCCCCTGCCGGAGCCCCATCCCTCCAGAGCGCCAGGTCCCACTAGCGCGCCCATTCCCCCTCGAGCGCCCGGGCTTGCAGCGTTCATGGAGTCGAGCCATTCGGGTACAGCCACACCGCTCACCGCCTTGCCGGTCCGGCCCCGGTTCAGTCGGGCCCCGGTTCGGAGAACCAAGGCACTTTCCGTGGCTAGATTATGGATCCGTCTTCATATATTTATACGGATCAAATCTTTACTTCCTATATATAGATTCTATTACTAGGGTCTGACATTTCGGCAGCCCTGCCAAGCCTCAAGGAGAAATCTGTGGACGACCGAACCCCCGGCGATGCCTGTGGAGGAATCAATCCGGAAAAACGCCACGAAGGTGTCCAACCATGACCCACTCGAGCCACATGGAAGTGACAAGGCCAGCTCCCGCGTGATCCATGAAAGACTTTCCCCCATGACCAAATTGATTGCCGCGCTGGCGATTCTTGCCGCCCTGGCCTGGGCCGTTACTTCCGCCGCATCATGGATCGAAAGAAAGAAGGCACCGCGTGCCATCGGCGCCGGCAAATTGCCGGTCCATGCCACGTCCGCCGAACTGGACAAGGCAATGAACAAGGCCCAATGGCGCACAGTGGCGGCAATTGCCTTCGCAGTGGTCATGTTTGCCACACTTTTCAGGCTCTCCATCGGCCTGTCCGGCCAGGAAGGTCTGCCAGTTGCCGTTACGACAGGGCTTTCTGCCAGCGGTGGGCTGCTTCTGTTCTCGGCCCTGCCAGCCGCCAAGATCCCGGCGGGCAACGCCACCTCCCCGCTGCTGCCCAGGCGCGCCTTCATTGTGCCCGCTGCAAGTCTGGCTGCCTTCACAGCGTTCGTCACCACCATGGGGCTCGTGCCAGCACTGACCGCCGGGAGGAACGACGGCGTGCCCCTCCTCCTCGTGTCCGTGACCTTGGGTGGTTCCGCCGTTCTTGCCCTGCGCCGACTGAACACCACGCTCGCCCTGGCAGATCCACGCATGTCTTCAGCCGACCGTCGGTGGCGCGAACTCTCTGCCCGGAACCTGCTCAACTTCGCCAGCGGGGCACTCCTTGCCTATTTCGGCACCGCAGTCATCGTGGCATCGCTGTCGCTGGACGCAGCAGCGGCAAAATCTGCGTCTCCCAGCTGGGGCATCGCCGGCACTGCCGGTGGGGCGGCACTGGCCCTGGCCGGCGTCGTACTGCTGGTGCTGGCAGCCAAGGGTGCGCTGACAATCCGCGCGGCAGCGCGCCACGAAGCCGAGACGCCAATAACCGCATAAACTGGGTGGCACCATGACTTTGACTATCACGTACCCGCCCGCGCTCCCCGTCTCGGAGCGCCGCGAGGACCTCATGGCAGCCATCGCCGCCAACCAGGTCACCATCATCGCCGGCGAAACAGGCTCAGGAAAGACCACGCAGATCCCCAAGATGTGTGTGGAACTGGGCCTGGCCGAGAAAGGCCTGATCGGCCACACTCAGCCGCGCCGCTTGGCCGCGCGCACAGTGGCAGAGCGCATCGCCAGCGAACTCGGCGTGGAAATCGGGCAAGAGGTGGGCTTCCAGGTCCGCTTCACCGGCCACGTTGGCCCGCAGACCAAGATCAAGCTCATGACCGACGGCATTCTGCTGGCGGAAATCCAGCGCGACCGCCTCCTGCGCAAGTACTCGGTCATCATCATCGACGAGGCGCACGAGCGCTCCCTGAACATCGACTTCATCCTGGGCTACCTGCGCCAAATCCTGCCCCAGCGCCCGGATTTGAAGGTCATCATCACCTCGGCCACCATCGATCCGGGGCGCTTCGCCAACCACTTCGCCTCCCCCGAGGGCCCGGCCCCCATCGTGGAGGTCTCCGGACGCACCTTCCCCGTGGAGATCCGCTACCGCCCCCTGAGCGGACCCACCGAGGACGACGACGAACTTGGCTCGTCCACCGACCGTCGCCTTGACGGCGGCAACAGTGAAGAGGACCGAGACCCGCTGGACGCCGTGTGCGACGCCGTGGATGAACTGTCCAAGGAAGCCCCCGGGGACATCTTGATCTTCTTCTCCGGCGAGCGCGAAATTCGCGACGCCGCGGACGCGTTGGCCGGCCGGGCCAAGACGAATCCGCGCCTGCGTGACGTCCAGATCCTGCCCCTGTACGCCCGGCTCTCCCTAGCCGAACAACATGCCGTCTTCACACCGGGAAACCGAAAGCGCATTGTGCTGGCCACCAACGTTGCCGAGACCTCGCTGACGGTGCCCGGCATCAAGTACGTCATTGACCCCGGCACCGCACGCATCTCGCGTTATTCGCACCGGACCAAGGTGCAGCGCCTGCCCATTGAGCGGGTGTCCCAGGCCAGCGCGAATCAGCGCTCGGGCCGTTGCGGCCGTGTCTCCGACGGCATCTGCATCCGCCTCTACTCAGAGGAGGACTTCAACGACCGGAGCGAATTCACCGACCCGGAAATACTGCGCACCAACCTGGCCGCCGTCATCCTGCAGATGACGGCCATGGGCGTTGCCAAGGGGCCCAAGGACGTGGAGAAGTTCCCGTTCGTCCAGCCGCCGGACTCCAGGGCCATCACCGACGGCGTGACACTCCTGCGCGAGCTGGGCGCGGTGACCGCCCAAGGCGGGATCACCGGCGTCGGACGCCAACTCTCCCAACTGCCGGTGGATCCGCGGCTGGGCCGGATGATCGTGGAAGCCGCCAAGCGCGGCGTGGCTGCCGAGGTCATGGTGCTGGCCGCGGCGCTCACCATTCAGGATCCGCGCGAACGACCCACCGACAAACAGCAGCTCGCCGCGGAAAAGCATAAGCGCTTTGCGGACGAGCACTCCGACTTCACCGGCTTCCTGAACCTGTGGCGGTACATCAAGGACAAGCAGGAGGAGCTGTCCTCCAGCGCATTCCGGCGCCTGTGCAAGGCCGAGTTCATCAACTACCTTCGCGTGCGTGAATGGCAGGACCTGTTTGCCCAGCTCAAGCAGATGGGCAAGTCGCTGGACATCAAGGTTTCCGGCAGCACCGTGGACCCTGTGGGCAACCACAACGCCATCCACATGAGCCTGCTGACGGGCCTGCTGAGCCACATTGGCCTGTACGACCAGCGCAAGCGCGAGTACGCCGGCGCCCGCGGCACCAAGTTCATGGTGTTCCCGGGCTCGGCGTTGTTCAAGAAGTCGCCCGACTGGGTCATGGCCGCCGAACTGGTTGAGACGTCGCGGCTGTGGGCCCGCGTGGCAGCCAAGTTCGACCCGTTGTGGGCCGAGCAGGTTGCCCCTGACCTGGTCAAGCGCACGTACAGCGAGCCGCACTGGTCCAAGAAAATGGGCTCCGTCATGGCGCACGAGAAGGTCACCCTGTACGGAGTGCCCATCGTCCCGGACCGCCGCGTCCACTACGGGCCCATCGATCCCGAGCTCAGCCGCGAGATGTTCATCAGGCATGCCCTGGTGGAGGGCGACTGGCACACCAACCACAAATTCTTCCACCGCAACCAGGCCCTGCTGGCCGAGGTTGAGGAAATGGAAACCCGCATGCGCCGCCGCGATCTGCGCGTGGACGACGAGACGCTCTTCGAGTTTTACGACGAGCGCGTGGGCCCGGACGTTGTCTCGGAGCGGCACTTCGACAAGTGGTGGAAAGACGCCCGGCATACGAACCCGTCCCTGCTGGACTTTGACGCCAACGTTGTCATGGCGGAGGAACCGGCCCTCGATGAGGCTGCGTTCCCCAAGACGTGGACGCAGGGCGAGTTTGAGCTGCCGCTGAGCTACGAGTTCCATCCCACGGCGCCCGGTGCTGCCCCGAACCCGTCCGACGGCGTGACGGTGCAGGTGCCGCTGTTGTTCCTGAACCAGCTGCAGGAGGCCCCGTTCCGGTGGCAGATTCCGGGCTTGCGTGCTGAGTTGGTGACGGCCTTGATCAAGTCGCTGCCCAAGGCCATCCGGAAAAACTTCATCCCCGCACCCGACGTTGCCCGGCAGGCCGCGGCTGCGCTGGCTGCGGACTTTGACCCGTCGGTAGATGCCCTGGAACCGTCCCTAGAACTGGCCCTGCGCCGGCTCAAGGGCCATGTGATCCCGCCCGGCTCCTGGAACTGGGATGCGGTACCCACGCACCTGCGCATGACGTTCTCCGTGGTGGACAAAAACGGCCGTATTTTGGAGGAGAGCAAGGACCTGGCGAAGCTCCAGGAGCAGCTGGCCGGCGCCACCCGCCGCGCCATTGCCGAGTCCCTGGGCGCCACGCCCAAGACCACCCAGGCGGGCCGGGCACCGCTCGGTGCGTCTGCCGGAAAGAACACCAAGGGCGCCCCGGCGGCCGGTGCGCCAACAGCGGCGGCTTCGCGCCCGGCGTCGTCCTCTGGAAATGGCACCTCAGGCATCCAGGAACGCTCCGGCCTGACGTCCTGGGATGTGGGCACGCTGCCCCGCGAGGTCAAGCGCCTCGTGGCTGGCCACACTGTCACAGGCTACCCGGCCCTGGTGGATGAGGGCAGCACGGCCGGAATCCGCGTGTTCCAGCGCCAGGACGTGCAGGAGGCTGCCATGCGCGGCGGCGTCATCCGGCTCCTGGCCCTGCGCGTGCCCTCCCCCGACAGGTATGTGCTGGACCACCTGAGCAACACGGAAAAGCTGACATTCAGCCAGAACCCGCACGGCAGCGTCACGGAGCTAATCGCCGACTGCACCCTGGCCACGATCGACAAGCTCACCCCTGCTGCACTGCCATGGAACCAGCAGGACTTCGACGCCCTCTATGAGGTCGTGCGGGCGGAATTGATTGACACGGTTTTCAGTGTCACGGCCATCGTGGAGCGGGTGCTGGCCTCGAATATGCGCATCCAAAAGAAGCTGCGCGAGACCACCAGCCTGCCGTTGATCAGCGCGCTGAACGACATCAAGCAGCAGCTGGAGTTGCTGGTCTATCCGGGCTTCGTGGCGAAGACGGGCTTTGCCCAGCTCAGCCAGCTGCCGCGGTATCTGGCGGCCATTGAGAAGCGGTTGGAAAAACTGCCCTCTAATGTGGCCCGCGACGCCCAGGCCATGGCGGCCGTGCAGCGTTTGGAAGACGAGTACGACGACGCCGTGGCGGCTTTGGTGCCCGGGCAACGCTCAACGGCGGCGCTGGAACACGTGCGTTGGATGATCGAGGAACTGCGGGTCAGCTTGTTCGCCGTGGAGCTGGGGACGGCGTATTCGGTCTCAGAAAAGCGGATCCGCGTGGCCCTGGCGAAGGCGATGGCCTAGCGCCCCCAACTGTGACGCACTTGTTGCTAGAAACGTGGCGGTTTTTAGCTACAAGTGCGTCCTAGTTGGGGAGGTGGGGCGGGTCAGGACTCCGGCACAAACTCCCCGTGTCCGGAGCTGCGCAGGGCGGCGCGGAGCTTTTCGGCACTGGCGTCCATGACCTGCGGATCCGGGTTGTTGTCCACGGCGGCGAAGCTGAAGTTGCCCAGACCGTAGGCCGGGAACACGTGGATGTGCAGGTGTTCCACCTCGAAACCGGCAATGATGACACCGGCCCGCGGCGCACCGAAGGCAGCCACCTGGGCCTGGCCGATGGTTTGGGCAACACCCATCAACTTGCCCATGAGTTCCGGCGGGGCGTCGGTCCATTTGTCCACTTCACGGCGCGGCACCACCAGGGCGTGCCCGTCGGTCAGGGGACCAATGGTCAAAAAGGCTACGCAATCGTCATCCTGCCAGATGAACCGGCCGGGGATGTCACCGTTGATAATTTTGCTGAACAAGGTGCTCAAGAATTTCTCCCTCAAACGAAAACGAAAACGAAAACGAACAGTGGTTACAGGGTGGCGGCGTCCAACACAAAACGGTATTTGACGTCGCCCACCACCATGCGGTCATAGGCGGCATCGAGATCCTGTGCGGATACGATTTCAATGTCGGAGACAATGCCGTGCTCGGCACAGAAATCAAGCATTTCCTGGGTCTCGGCAATGCCACCAATGAGTGAGCCGCCGTAGGCCAAGCGCTTGCGGATCAACAGGCCCGGATCAACGGGAGGCATCTTCTCCGACGGCAGGCCCAACTGGATCAGGGCGCCGTCGCGCGCCAGGGTGCGCAGGTACGGGTTGATGTCATGCACGGCGGCAACGGTGTCCAGGATGGCGTTCAAGCTCTGCTTTGCCGCGGCCATCTGCTCCGGATCGCTGGAAACCACAACAAAGTCAGCACCCAGCTCAGCAGCGGCAACAGCCTTGGCCGGTGAGGTGGTGAAAACTGTGACGGTTGCCCCGAGCGCCTTGGCGATCTTGACACCCATGTGGCCCAGCCCGCCCAGGCCGATCACACCCACTTTGTCGCCTTCCTGCACGTCGAGGTACGCCAACGGTGAGTAGGTGGTGACGCCCGCACACAGCAAGGGAGCGGCCGCGGCCGGGTCCATGCCCTCGGGAATGTGCACCACATAGTTTTCATCCACCACGATGGCTTGGGCGTACCCGCCCTGCGTGATACCGCCACCGTTGCGGGGATCCGCCACGCCATAGGTGCCCACATTGCCCACCTCGCAGTACTGCTCAAAGCCCTCAAGGCACGAGTCGCACTCACGGCAGGAGTCAACCATGCAGCCAACACCCACGCGTTGGCCCACAGTGAAGCCCTCCACGGAGTCGCCCACGTTGCTGACAATGCCCACAATCTCGTGGCCCGGCACCAGCGGGTACTTGGCCGGCCCCCACTCGGAGCGGATGGTGTGCACATCTGAGTGGCACAGCCCGCAGAATTCAATGGCGATCTCGACGTCGTGCGCGCCAGGTTCGCGGCGTTCGATGGTGCTGGGCTTGAGTCCGGATGTGGCAGAGACGGCCGCATAGGCCTTTACTTGGGTCATGCTTCAACCCTATCGCCGTTAGCGCCAGTCTCAACCGGGCGCCCGGCCTGATTCGACCACGCCGACCACGATCCCGGATACAGCGCCGCCGTGAACCCGGCAATCTCCAACGCTGCAATCTGGTGCGCAGCCGTCACGCCGGAACCGCAGTAGACGGCCACGGGAGCACCCTCCGCCACACCCAGTGCGGCAAACCGCGCCCGCAACTGATCCGCCGGCAAAAACGTCTTGTCCGCAGCCAAGTTCTCCGTGGTGGGAGCGCTGAGGGCCCCGGGAATGTGCCCCGCGCGCGGATCGATGGGCTCCGCCTCGCCCCGGTACCGCTCCCCCGCCCGCGCATCCAGCAGAATCCCGCCCCACGCCGCGGCCCCATCGCCATCGATGGTCGGCTTTGCCCCATACCGTACGACGGCGTCCCCTGGCTGCGCTGACTCCTCACCGTGGGCGAACGGCAGCTGGGCTGCTCGCCAGGCGGCCAGTCCGCCGTCGAGCAGGTAAATGTTCGCCAGGCCCGCATAGCCCAGCAGCCACCAGGCGCGGGCAGCGGCGGCCGAGCCGGCGTCGTCATAGACCACCACGGTGTCCGCAGCATTGATGCCCCAGCGGCGGACGGTGTGGGCAAAATCGGCCTCCGCGGGGAGCGGATGCCGGCCGTCCTGCGGTGACCCGTGGGAAGCAAGTTCCGAGTCCATGTCAACGTACACAGCCCCGGGAATGTGCCCGGCAAGGTAGTGCTCATGGCCAAGGGGATCGCCCAGCGCCCAACGCACGTCCAGCAGCACTGTGCGCGTCCCGGCATTCAGGCGCTCGTTGAGGGTGGCGGCATTCATCAAAACGGACATGGCGGCTCCTTGGGGATTGGGTGATCCACCACCAAATGTACTGCGCTACGCTCAATTGCATGAACACAGCACAAGCCTCCTGGTCCTGGACCCGCAACGCCATTGGCAAGGTCCAGGCCGAAAATAACCGCTCGGCAGACACCCACCTGTACAAGATTGAGCTTCCCGAGCAGTGGGGCGTTGACCTGTATGTGAAGGACGAGTCCTGCCACCGGACGGGCAGCCTGAAGCACCGGCTGGCCCGCTCCCTTTTCCTGTTTGGCCTTGTCAACGGCTGGATCCATGAGGGCACCACCATTGTGGAGGCCAGTTCCGGCAGCACGGCGGTCTCCGAGGCGTACTTTGCCCAGCTGTTGGGCCTGGACTTTGTGGCCGTCATGACCCGCACCACCAGCCCCGAGAAAATTGCGCTCATTGAACAGTTTGGCGGCCGCTGCCACCTGGTGGACCAGGCCGACGAGGTGTACTCGGCTGCGGCTGCCATTGCCGCCGAATGCAACGGCCACTACATGGACCAGTTCACCTACGCCGAGCGGGCCACGGATTGGCGCGGCAACAACAACATTGCCGAATCCATTTTCAGCCAGCTGGCCCATGAGCGGTTCCCCGAACCTGCCTGGGTGGTGGTGGGCGCCGGCACGGGTGGCACCTCGGCCACCATTGGCCGGTACATCCGCTACCACGGCCACGCCACGCAGCTGGCGGTGGTGGACCCGGAGGGTTCTGCGTTCTACCCGGCCTGGAAGAACGGCGACCTGGGCACCGTCACGGGCAGGTCCTCACGGATCGAAGGCATCGGCCGGCCCCGCGTGGAGCCCAGCTTTGTTCCCGGCGTCATCGATTCCATGCTGGAGATCCCGGACGCCGCCTCCGTGGCGGCCATGAGTCACTTTGCCTCTCTCACGGGCCTGCACGCCGGGCCGTCCACGGGCACCAGCCTCTGGGGGGTGTGGCAGCTGGTGGCCCAGATGGTTGCCCAGGGCGTTTCCGGCAGCATTGTCACGTTGATGTGCGACGGCGGCGAACGGTATGCGGGCAGCTACAACAACCCTGCGTGGCTGGCTGAGAAGGGGCTGGAACCGGCCCCGCACCTGCGGGTCATTGAGGACTTCTTCGCCAGCGGAACCTGGAACGGCTAGACCCGCAGGGCCGAGGGGCCGAGGGCGTGCCAAGCTTGCGAGGGCGGGTGAAATTTCATGCTCCCTCGCCGGTTTAGCACGCCGTCAGCAGCGAGAGTCAGCGTGGACCCCCTAAAATTCCACCGACTGCCCCGGGGTCAGGTGGCCGAACGTCACGCCGTGGAGGGCACCGATCCGGGCCACGTGCGACTCCGTGAACGCCAGTCCTTTCTCGCTGAGCAGTGCGTCGTGGATTTGGAATGCCTGCGGGGCGCGCACGGAGACCACAAAATCCACCACCTCCGACACTTTCGACCAGGGCGCGTGGATGGGAACCAGCAGTGTGCCCACGGTGACCCCGTGTGGAACTATCAGGGAGTCGCCCGGGTGGTAGACGGCGTCGTCTATCAGGTAGCCAACATTGGCCACAGTGGGCATGGACGGGTGGATCACGGCATGCTGGCCGCCAAAGCACTGCACGGCAAAGCCGGCCACGGTGAAGGTTTCCCCGGCTGCCGCAACAAAAATCTGCCCGGCATGATCCGGTGCCTGGGTCCGCAGGTCCTGGGCCACGCCGGCAGGGGCATGAATGCTCAGCCGCGGGGACTCGGCCAGCGCCGTCAGCAGCGCCGCGAGGTCGTAGTGGTCGGGGTGTTCGTGGGTGATCAGGACGGCGCTGGCCCCGGCAAGTGCCACAGCGGATTCGGAGAAGATCCCCGGATCCAGCACCAGCACGCGGTCATCCTGCGCCAGGCGGACACAGGCGTGGGTGAATTTTGTCAGCAACATGGTGCCAGCCTATGCCCCGGACCCGACCCCGCCAAGGCCTGTCCCAAGGCCTGTCTCAAGGACCCGAGCAGAGCAAGTTCCCGGGTGGGTGCGCTAGGCTGGTTTATTGGATCAAAGACCGTTACGAAAGTGAGTCCACCCATGAACGATGCACCGGTGAAGGAGCAGCGCGTCACCAAACAACGCGTAGCCATCAACGCTGCCTTGGACACGCTGGACGACTTTGTCAGCACGCAGGTGCTGCACCGCCTGCTGCATGAGCAGGACATCCGGGTTTCGCTGGCCACCACGTACCGCATCCTGGCCTCCATGGCTGATGAGGGTGTGGTGGACACGCTGCGCAATGGCGAGGGCGAGACACTGTACCGGCGCTGCTCCGCCACGAACCACCACCATCATTTGCTGTGCCGTAAGTGTGGCAAGACGGTGGAGGTTGAGGCACCGGCCGTTGAAAGCTGGGCCGCCTCCATTGCCAAGGCCAACGGTTTCACCCAGGTCCAGCACACGGTGGAAATTTACGGCCTCTGCCCGGAGTGCTCCACACTTTAACTCAAACCGCTGATGGGCGGCACCAGATCGCCCATGGGCTCGCGCACCCACCAATCCCCACTGCGCCGCCATTCCCGCCACGTGGTGTACCGGTAGGCGAACACGCGGGCTCGCACTTGCTCCGGGGACCGCCCGCCGAACGGGTCGTGGCGCAACAGCTTCAGCGTTGCAGGGTCGGCCGCCAGCAGTTTGTGCAGAAACGGCATGAACCAGTGCATGCCCGGCTGTCCCAGCGCCAGGAACCACATGAGCCAATCCAGGCGCAGGTGGTAGGGCGCAAACTGCCGCGGCATGCGCGATGGATCCCCCGGTTTCCCGCGAAAGCCGTACTCCAGCCAACTGTGCCCGTCCCAGCCCTCCACCACCACCTCGTACCGCTCGCGCGTGATGCTGCCAAACGCCCCGTACGCATTGGCCAGCCGCCAGCGGTTGAAGCTGGCGTTCATGGCCTGGTTGTGTAAGAACAGGTTCTTCAGCGGCCACCAGCTCAGCACCAGCATGAGCAGGCCCATTACCAGAACGACGACGGCGAACCAGGCCGGGGTGCCCAGCGCCACGGGGGTGCCGCCCTGCTCCGGGACGCCGGGGAGCAGGCCTGCAAGCACGGGGTCGGCCACGGCCGAGAACGCGAGCACCAGGGTGAGCGTGTTGAGCCAGGCGAAGTTTCCGGACAGCACCAACCAGAACTGGGTCGCCAGCACCACCGCCGCGGCCCACGTAGCCACCGGTTGCGGGGCAAAGAGCAGGAACGGGATCACCAGCTGGGCCCCGTGATTGCCCAACACCTCCACCTTGTGCAGGGGTTTGGGCAGGTGGTGGAACCACCAACTCAGCGGATTGGGCATGGGCTGGGTTTCGTGGTGGTAGTACAGGGCTGTGAGGTCCCGCCACACCCTGTCGCCGCGCATCTTGATCATGCCGGCGCCAAACTCCAACCGGAACAGCAGCCAGCGGAACAGCCACAAGGTGATGACCGGCGTCGAGGTTTGATCAGAGCCAAGGAACGCGGCCAGGAAGCCGGCCTCCAGGAGCAGGATTTCCCAGCCAAAACCATAGAAGACCTGGCCAACATTCACCATGGACATGTAGAGCAGCCACAGCGCCAGGAACACCAGCATGGGCAGCCACGCCGGGCCTTGCTGGGGCAGGCCCAGCACCACTGTGGCGGCCAGGACAGCTCCCGTCCACGCCACGGTGCGCAGGAGTGCGTCCGAGTACCGCCAGCGGAACAAGGTGGGCCCGGGTGTTCCGGCCAGGCGGGACAGGTAGCGCGGCACAGGCAGCAGCCCGTGCTCCCCCAACAGGGCGGGGAATTGCAGGGCGCCTGAAACAAACGCGATCACGTAAACGGCAGCAATGCCGCGCTGGAGCACAAACCGTGCCACATCGTAGTCGGCGGTGCCGAACCAGCCTGCGGTGGTCAACCAGCCTGCGTTCAACCAGTCCATGGTGCAACGCTAGAACCATTCAGCCCCGTGTGCACTGTTCTGCGGCAAACCCGAGGCGGGTTCACAGCAGAACAGCACAGAATTCTAGGCGGCCAGGGCGCTGGGCCGGGCGGACCAGCCCCGCCGCCGGCGCCACGCTCCGGCAATGCGGCACAGCAGGTAGATCACAAAGGACAGCGTTGTCACGTAGGGGCTGATGGGGATGCTGCCACCCAGCGCCAGCATGATGCCGCCCACCGTGGCGGTCATGGCAAAGCCCACGCTGAGCAGCACCACCATGCGCGGAGCGGCCGTGACCTGCAGGGCTGCCGCGGCGGGGGTGATGAGCAGAGCCAGGACCAGCAGCGCACCCACCACTTGGATGGACAGTGCCACGGCTATGCCCAGCAGGAACATGAACGCCAGCGAGAGCGTCCGCACGGGAACACCGCGGGCTGTGGCAATGTCCGGGTCGGCGCTGGCGAACGTTAGCGGCCGCCAAATGATGGCCAGTCCCACCACCACTACCAGAGCGGTTCCCGCCAAGACGGAGAGCTGGGTGGAATCCACCGAGACAATCTGCCCGGTCAGCAGGCCAAACTTGTTGGAGGACCGGCCCTCATAGAGGGACAGGAACAAGATGCCCAGGCCCAGACCAAAGGGCATGATGACGCCAATGACAGAGTTTTTCTCCCGGGCCCGTACCCCCATGACACCCAGCAGCAGGGCCGCAAACACGGAGCCCACCAGCGATCCAAAGATCACATCGGCACCAATCAACAGGGCAAAGGCCGCTCCGGCAAAGGACAATTCGGCAATGCCGTGGACGGCAAAGGCCAAATCCCGCATCATGACGAACGTGCCAATGAGCCCGCCCACAACACCTAAAACGGCACCGGCCAGCAGGGTGTCGCGGAACAGCGGCAGCAGCTCGGCGTAGTTGGAGAAGTTAAAGACGGCTGCGGTGAAATCTGCCCAGCTCATAGGGGTTCCTGCCCGTGCGTGGAGTCGTGGCTGTGATTGTCGTCCGGCAGATGGCCGTCAATGACAGAATCGGGCCGGCCCACCACCACCAGCCGACCGTCGATGTGCAGCACCTCAACGCGCGTACCGTACAGCCGGGAAAGGACCTCTGTGGTCATAACCTCCGCCGGGGTGCCCAGTGTGAAGCGTCCGCCGGCCAGGTACAGCACCCGGTCCACATGTTCTAAGATCGGGTTAATTTCGTGGGTGACGAACACGACGGCGGTCCCGTGCTGTTTGGCTTGTTGGCCCACCAAGGCGCTCACCGCCTTCTGGTGGTTCAAGTCAAGGGACAGCAGGGGCTCATCGCACAGCAACACCTGCGGCTTGGCAGCCAGGGCCTGGGCGATTCGCAACCTCTGCTGCTCGCCTCCGGAGAGCATTCCCACGGGGATCTTGCCATAGCTGCTGGCTCCCACCTGGGCCAGCAACTCATCCACGCGCCGGTGATAAGACTTGCCGCGCAGGCGGAATCCCCATTTGTCGCCGTCAACGCCCAGCCCCACCACGTCGCGGGCCCTCAGCGGGGTGTCGGGGGCAAAGTTCTTTTGTTGGGGGACATATCCAATGGCGCGGTTGCCGCGTTTGGCCGGGGCGCCGTTGATGGTGAGCTGCCCGGAGCTCAGCGGGGACAGGCCCAGGAGAATTTTTAGGAAGCTGGTTTTGCCACTGCCGTTGGCACCCAGGACGGCCAGAAACTCCCCGGGCGCAACCTGCAGGTTCAGGTCTTTCCAGAGGGTGCGCTGGCCAAATTTTAAGGTGGCCGCGTTGAGGCTGATGACTGCCGGAGCTGCTGGGCTCACTTGGCCGCACCGGATGCTAGTGCTTGTTCCAAGGAAGAAACATTACCAACCATCCAGTCCAAGTAGCTGGTTTCCGCCGGAAGTGTCTCAGAAAAATCAACAACAGGCAGTCCGGCCGCCTGGGCGTCAGCCTTGAGCTGCTCCGTTTGCGGGCTCTGGGTTTGTTCGTTGTAGGCCAGGAAGGCAAGGGTTCCCCCTGTCAGCAGGGCCTTCATCTCCGTCACGGTGGAGGCAGCGGCGTCCGTGCCATTTTCAATGGCTTCGCTGAACTTTTCGGGAGTTTCATTGACCAGGCCGGCCTGCTCAAGCATGTACAGGGGTACCGGTTCCGTGATGGCAACGGCCGTGCCGCCGTGGGTCTCCTTCAGCTGCGCCAGTCTGGCGTCCAAGTCCTGCAGTTTTTCCTTGTACTCAGTGGCCCGGGCGGCGAAGGCCGATGCCTGCTCAGGCAGGGCTGCGGTGAAGCGGGTGGCCAGATCGTCAACCACCTTGGAGATCACGGGCAGGGAGTACCAGAGATGTTCATTGAAGCCCGGGCCCTGGTCCAGGCCGGACAGCTCGCTCACATTGATGATCTGCCCGGCCTCCAACTGACCCTTGGCCAGCTGGTCGAAGAAGTCGTCATAGCCGCCGCCATTTTCAATGCCGATCTGGGCCTTGGATACTGCCAGCTTGTCCTGGGCATTGGCCTCGTAGCCGTGCGGATCGGCACCGGCCTTGCTGATGATGGAATGCACACTGACCTGCTCTCCACCAATGGCTTGGGCAATATCTGCATAGACATTGGTGGAGGCCACCACTGACACGGTGCCGGCCGGGATCTGGCTTGCCTCTTCCCCGCCACCGCAGGCAGCCAGCGTGAGGGTGGCGGCCAGTGTTGCACCCATGAACAGAAGTGAGCGGCGGCTGTGAGACATGCTGGTCCTTTGAGAGTACTAATGAGAACAATTACCAATAAGTCCAGCATAGCCCATATTAGGAATCGTTCGCATCAAGATGGTTCACTCAGCTCCGTCGGCGTTCCTGGATGTGCGTTTGGGTGGCGTCGCGGATCTCGCCCACGAGCTGTTCAATAACATCCTCAAGGAACAGGACACCCATGGTTTGGCCACTGGCATCAATGACCCTCGCCATGTGTGAGCCCGTGCGCTGCATGGTGGAGAGCACGTCCTCGATTTCCTCATTGGCCGCCAAATTCACCATGGAGCGCACGCGCCCCTCACCAATGGGCTTTTGGTAGCGTTCCAGGGGAATGCGCAGAATGTCCTTCAGGTGCAAGTAGCCCAGCAGTGTTCCTGTTGAGTCAGCCACCACAAACCGGGAGAATCCCGTCTTGCCCACCGCGTGTTCAAAGTCCACGGGAGTGGCGTCCGCCGGCAGCGTGACCAGCTGGTTCAGCGGAACCATGATTCCCTGTGCCGTTTGCGAGGAGAATTCCAGGGCGCCCGTAATGAGGCCTGTCTGGTCATCCACCAGGCCGCTGCGCGTGGACTCGGCAAGAATGGACTGCACCTGCTCCAAGGTGAAGCTTGAGGCGACCTCGTCCGCCGGCTCAATCCCAAAGAGGCGCACAAGGTGATTGGCTGCCCAGTTCAACGCCACAATGACTGGGCGCACCACTTTGCTAACCAGCACCAGCGGAGGGGCCAGCAACAAGGCAGCTTTGTCGGCGGCGGACACACTCATGTTCTTGGGCACCATTTCGCCAAAGGTCACATGCAGGAACGTCACCAGGGCCAGGGTCACAACAAAAGCCAGCGGAGCAGCCACATTGTCCTGGACACCCAGTGCGTGCAGGGGTTCGGCCAGGAGGTGGTGGATGGCCGGTTCCGAGACATTCAGGATCAGCAGTGAACAAACAGTGATGCCCAGCTGTGCACAGGCAAGCATCAAGGAGACGTTTTCCATGGCGCCGAGAGTGATCTTGGCGCGCTTGGAGCCGGCGTCGGCCAAGGGTTCGATCTGGCTGCGACGGGCTGTCATGATGGCAAACTCGGCGGCAACAAAGAACGCGTTGCCAGCCAGCAGCACCACCAGCCAGGCAATTCCGGCCCAGGGGCTCATCGGGAATCACCGGCCGCAGTGCTGGCGTCTGTTTCGGTGCCGCCGCCGGAAGGTGCCGGGATGAAGCGGATCCGTTCTATCCGGCGTCGTTCCATTCTGTCCACAACCAACAATCCGCCTTCCACGGCCACCGTGTCCCCCACTACTGCAATTCGGCCAAGCTCGGCCATCATGAATCCGGCCGCTGTCTCATAGCCGGCCTCGTCGGGAACATTGAGCGGGCCAATGCGTTCGCTGACCTCGTCGGGGCGCATCAGGCCCGGGAAGAACCAGGTGCCATCGGCCGCCAGCAAGATGCCGGGCTTGACCCTGTCGTGCTCATCGGAGACCTCGCCAACTATTTCCTCCACCAGGTCTTCTAGGGTGGTGACGCCGGCCGTGCCGCCGTATTCGTCCTGGACAACAGCCATCTGCAGATTGCCTTCACGCAGTTCAAGTATCAGTGCGTCCAGGTGGACAGTCTCGGGCACAAAAAGCACATCCGTCATGATGGCGCCCACCTCAATGGAGGGGCGCTTGTGGAACGGCACAGCCACGGCCTTCTTCAGGTGGACAACACCCAAAATATGGTCTGGGGATTCTCCAATGACGGGAAAGCGGGAAAAACCGGTGCGCCGGGCAACGTCCACCACTGCCGCCACCGACTGGGTGCTTTCAACCGTTTCAACCTGCATGCGCGGCGTCATGACGTCGGCGGCCGTGCGCTCGGAGAAGCTCAGGGTGCGCGCCACAAAAGTTGCCGTGCCCGCATCCAGGGTACCCATGGCCGCCGAGCGGCGCACCAGGGAGGCCAGCTCGGCCGGTGACCGGGCGCCGGAAATCTCTTCCTTGGCTTCCATGCCAAAGAGGTTCAGCACCTTGTTGGAAAAACCGTTCAACACCACAATGGCCGGCTTGAAAATGGCTGTAAACACCAGCTGCGGGCGGGCCACAGCTTTGCCGATTTCAAAGGACTTGGCGATTGCCATGTTCTTGGGCACCAGCTCGCCAATCAGCATGGACAAGAGAGTGGCGATCAACATGGCCAGGGCCAAGGCGATGCCTGACACGGCGGCTTCGGGAATGCCCACCGCACCCAGGGGCGTCATGAGCAAGGCCCCGAGCGAGGGTTCCATGAGGAAACCCGTCAGCAGGGTGGTCAGGGTGATGCCAAGCTGGCAGCTGGAGAGTTGGGTGGAGAGCGATTTCAAGCAGCGCAGCAGAGGTTGGGCGGCTTTATCGCCCTTGTCCACGGCCCGCTGGACCGAAGCCTGGTCAAGGGCAACGAGGGAAAATTCAACGGCTACGAAGAAGCCGGTACCGAGGATTAGCAGCAATCCTGCTGCTAGGAGAATCCATTCCATTTAGCGATTCCCCCGTTCCAAGGCATCAAGCGCACGAGCTGCGCTGAGGCGGGGGTTGCTCGCCGGCGGAGGGCGGTCGGCGCCGGGGCCGGCCGGTGTTGCTCCACAGGAGGCTGTTGCTCCGCGGGGCACTGTTGCCCCGCAAGGGACTGTTGCCCCTGAGGAGGCCGTCGAGGAAGAAGAGCCGTGGTCACGTGTGAGGGATTTGCCGGCATTGCCAAGCGGCTTGCGTGAACGCAAAGAAGCGCTCGCCAAGCCGTTGCGCCGGCCCCTAGATTTACTTTCCATAGGCTCTTCAGTGTACATGAGCACCCCGGGGCACCCCTTGGTAAACGTCGCCTACGGGTTGGGCAAAATGGTGTGTGCAGCCAAGCCGTGGTAGTTGCGCTGGTGGTACACCAAGGGCGCGCCTTGGCTCGCGGGAGCGATGACCTCCACCACCTCGGCGGCCAGCAACAAGGAGTTGCCGGCCTGGGTGCGGGTCAGGATTTTTGCCCTCAAGGCGTAGCCGCCATGGCGCAGCAGGGGCTCGCCGGTTTGCAGGGCGGCCCAGTCCATGGCCTCGGTGAACCGCTCAGTGAGCGGGCTGGCGAAAATCCTGGCCAGGTGCAGGTCGTCGGCGCTGAGAAGGTGAACCACGACAGTCTCTGCCACGGCGATGGCGGCCGCTGATCCTGTTTGCGCAGCCAAGGAGAAGGCGAGGATGGCCGGTTCCGCGGAAACCGATGCCACCGAGGAGGCAGTGATGCCCACGGGCCCCGTGCCGGAGTCGGCGGTGATGATGGCAACACCGGCAGGGTGCCCGCCAAAAGCACTCTTATAGTCGCGTGCCATATTAAGGGCCGGAACCGTCTCCGGGTGCACAGTCAGTGTCAAGGCATTCCTCTCGCAGCGGCTGGGCCAACCCGGCCTGCCATCAACGACTTTAGAACCTCAACCTTAGTTGAGGTCAAATCGGGACGCGGCTCAGCTGCCCGGCGGCTGCGGATCGGTGCCGTCGAACGCCCGTGCGCCGGGCCCGTCCTCGCCCACGTGGTCGCCCGGGTTCACAAAACTGCATTCAGCCAGGGACAGGCAGCCGCAGCCAATGCAGCCGCCCAGGCTCCCCCGCAGTTTTTCCAGGGCGAGAATGCGAGCATCCAGTTCGTGCTGCCAGGCTGCGGAGAGGCGCTGCCAGTCGGTTTTGGTGGGTACCCCGTTGCGCGGCAGTTCGGCAAACGCCTGGGCAATCAAGGCCAGCGGGATCCCGGCCCGCTGCGCAGCCCGGATGACCGCCACCCTGCGCAGCACCGAGCGTTGATAGCGGCGCTGGTTACCCGCCGTGCGGGTGCTGACGATCAGCCCCTGCCGCTCATAGAAATGCAGTGCGGAAACGTTGACTCCGGCACGTTGGGCAAGCTGACCAACGCTCAACTCCTCGTTGGCACGGAGGGGGTGCCCGGCGTCGTCCGCCAGTGCACCAACGGGCGCAGGAGCAGGCGGATCAGCCGGCCAGGACACGCCGAATGCCCGCCTCAGCCTCCACCAGGATGGCCGTGATTCCGGCGGCAACATCAATGACCACAGCACGCTCATCCGCCTCAAGCGGTTCCAGGGCGGCCAGCTGGGACGCGAGCAGCGACGGCGGCATGAAGTGGCCGGAACGGCCCTCCAGACGCGCGCTGAGAACCTCGATCGAGCCGTCCAAATGCAGGAAGATGGTCCCCGGCGCCTTGGCCCTGATCACGTCGCGGTACTGCCGTTTGAGGGCCGAGCAGGCAATGACCACGCCCCCGGTTGCGGCGCCGGCCAGCTCATCACCAACGATCCCCAGCCACGGCCACCTGTCCTCGTCCGTCAACGGGGTACCCTCGGCCATCTTGTGAATGTTGGCCAGGGGGTGTAGAGAATCGCCGTCGAGGAACGGGATGTTCATGGCGTCGGCCACCAACGCCCCAATCGTGCTCTTGCCGGAGCCGGACACACCCATGACCACCACTTGCGGGGCGGCGGGCACGGATTCGGGAGCAGGCTGCGAGGTATTCATAATCTCCTGTATATCAGCGCCATTGATCCTGTGCCCCATTGGCGCGCCTTTCGTTCGGATTGTGGCGGAGCCCGATCATCGGCTCAACCCGGACCACACCGGCGTCGGCATGTCCATCACCACGGCGGACTTCTCGGCCCCAACGATTCCATGGTGGCCTGCTGGGAATCCAGCAGCACCTATCACCAATCGTGGACAGTTCCGTCAACCAGGCGGTTGTACGGCAGGTAGGCCTGCTGGTACGGGAACGCGGCAGCGGCCTCCTCATTGAATTCCACACCGATGCCGGGGGCATCGCCGGGGTGCAGGTAGCCGTCCTTGAAGGTCATGGACTGCGAGAAGACCTCGTTGGTGGCGTCGGAGTGCTGCATGTACTCCTGGATGCCGTAGTTGTGGATGGCCAGGCCCACGTGCAACTGCGCTGCGAAACCGATGGGCGAAATGTCGGTGGGGCCGTGGAAGCCGGACTTGATCTGGTACTGGGCGGCGAAGTCCATGACCTTCTTCAACGGGGAAATGCCGCCGAAATGGGTGGAGGCGGCACGGACGTAGTCGATGAGCTGTTCCTTGATGATGGTCTGGTAGTCGTAGACCGTGTTGAAGATTTCGCCGATGGCCAGCGGGGTGGTGGTGTGCTGGCGGACCAGGCGCAGTGCCTCCTGGTTCTCGGCCGGGGTGCAGTCCTCCAACCAGTACAGGTCATAGGGTTCCAGGGACTTGCCCAGTTTGGCAGCCTGGATGGGGGTCATGCGGTGGTGGCCGTCGTGCAACAACGGGATTTCCGGGCCAAACTCGTTGCGGACCGCCTCAAAGACTGTGGGCAGGTGGCGCAGGTAGGCGCGGGTGTCCCAGTCCTCTTCCTGCGGGTGCGCGCCGCGGCCAGCGGGCTCGTAGTCGTAGCGTTCGCCGGAGGCCTGCGCCTGGGCGGCAACACCGTACACGGCCTTGATGCCGGGGATGGCTGTCTGGATGCGGATGGACTTGTAGCCCAGTTCCAGGTGCTCTCGAACGGAGTCAAAGAGCTGGGGAATGTCGGCACCGGAGGCGTGTCCGTAGGCGCGCAGGCCATTGCGTGAGGCGCCGCCCAGCAGCTGGTAAACCGGCATGCCGGCCAGCTTGCCCTTGATGTCCCAGAGCGCCATGTCCACGGCGGCGATCGCGGCCATGGTGACCGGGCCGCGGCGCCAGTACGAGCTGCGGTACAGGAATTGCCAGGTGTCCTCAATCCGGTGCGGGTCCTTGCCAATCAGCAGCTGGGCCACGTGCTCCTTCAGGTACGCAGCAACCGCCAGCTCACGGCCATTGAGCGTGGCATCACCAATGCCCACAACACCCTCATCGGTGGTGACCTTCAAGGTGACAAAGTTGCGGCTGGGACTGGTGACAAAAACTTCTGCGGAAATGATTTTCACGAAAAGGGGGCCTTCCAAAATGGCTTGATAAGGGTGGGTTGCGGGTGTTGCACGGGGTGAATAAATTCGGGGCTAGGAGTTGTCTTGAGCGTCGCGCTGCTCCAGAGCATCCTCCAGGCGGGAAGCCCTGCGGGCCGAGATGTCTGCAACGATCTCCTTGTGCTTGGCATCCGTCAGCGGGTAGGCGATCATGACCACGATTGCCAGGACGGCGAAGACCATGGGCAGCAGGCCCGAGCCGATCCGGATTCCCAGGAGTGCCTGCTCAGTTTGTGCACCGCCGCCGGAGGCGTAGCCGCCCCAAGCCAGGGCGTATGCCGCGAGCGCGCCGCCAACAGCCTGGCCGGTCTTGCGGGTGAAGGAGAACAAAGCGTAGGTGATGCCTTCCGAGCGAACGCCCGTGCGCCATTCCCCATACTCAACAGTGTCGGCTTCCAGGGCCCAGACGAGCATGCTGACCAGCATGATGCCCAGCTGCGTGACCAGAACCCCGGTGAATGCGAACCAGACCATGGAGGCGGGGGCAATGAAGACGATCAGGCCACCGCCAGCCATCAGGACTCCCGCCACCAGGTACAGGCGCTTCTTGCCGGCAAAGCGGACCAGGCGCGGCAACAGTGCCGCCAGCCCAAAGGTGAGGAAGATGTTCACGATTGCCATGACCGCGTAAAGGGGCAGGGAATTGAGCACGTCGCGGAAGTAGTAGATCTGGATGGAGCCGATGGCCAGCTGCCCGGTCAGGAACAGGAAGGAGCTGATGCACAGCAGCAACAGCGGCTTGTTGCCCTTGAGGGTGGACAGGCTTTGCTTGAGCGAGACCTTGGCAACCTCGCGCACCACGCGTTCCTTGGTGGTGAAGACAGTAAACATGTACAGCCCTGTGCCCACCACGGCGAAGATGATGGTCAGCGTGGTGAAGAGCGGCTGCAGATTCTCCCCGCCCTTCATCAACGGAGCGATGAAAATGCCCAGGAAGGAGCCCACGGCAACGGCACCGATGGTGCGTGCACTGGCAAGCTTGGCCCGCTCGGTGGACACCTGGGTCATGGCACCGGCGAGTGAGCCGAAGGGGATGTTGACGAAACTGTAGGCCAAGCCCAGCAACGTGTAGCTGGCGTAAGCCCAGATCAGCATGCCCGTCTGCCCAATCTGCGGGATCGAGAACGTTGCGACACTGAGCAGCAGCAGGGGCACCGAACCGAACATGATGAAGGGCCGGAATTTGCCGAGCTTCTTGTGGTACGTCTTGTCCACCATGCGCCCGGCGAGCACGTCGGCAAAGGCGTCAAAGATGCGGACCACCAGAAGCAGGGTTCCGGCCGCTGCGGCACTGATGCCCGCCACGTCTGTGTAGTACAGCAACAAGAACATGGTGGCCGTCGTGAAGGCCAGGTTATTGGCTGCATCTCCGGCGCCATAGCCGATGATGCTGAGCTTCGACAGCGGGCCCTGGGCCGTTGCTGTGGACGCTGGCGCGTCTGTTGGTGATTGCTTTGCTGTCATGGTCATCTGGGCTCCTTTACCCATCCCCTGCCGCTGGCTAGCCGGCAGGATGCTCACGTTCGCCGATTTCCCCTAGGCGGCCCGTCGGTGGACTGCCGCGTCGGCGTGTGAGCTGTATTACTAACAGTAAATCAGTTGAGACAACATTTGGCAACCGCTTGCCAATAGTTTCTTTTTTACTCTCCTTCCCGCTCGGCACATGCCGCAGGACCCCCCGCCGCGTGACTGTGGCGGGGCGCCCTGCGAGTTGCTTTAGGACTCAGTCCCGGCCTTCCAGCGCCGGCGTAGGGCAAACGCGGCAGCCTTGGGCCGCCGGTCCCGGGAGAAGACGCCCTTCTTGTTGCCGTCCACGCGCATAATGCCATTGGACGTCTGGAAGTCGGCAAAGTTCCACACCTGCTCGCCAACCACGGCATCAACCCGGTCAAAGACGGCGTGGTACATGTCCAGGAACTTGGCCTGGTATTCCTCGCTCCACGGTTGGTCGTAGATGGAGTGGAGGCCCGGCTGGGTGTCGGCGCCATATTCGGTCATGATGATGGGCTTCTCGAGCAAGCCTGCCCAGGCCCGCAATTCCGTTTCCAGCTTCTGCTCGGCCGAGCGCAAGTCACCGTTGTCCAGGTACCAGCCGTAGTAGCGGTTAAGCATGATGACGTCGAAGAGGTCGCCGATGATGCACTTGTCAGGAGTGTCAAACATGACGTTGACGTAGCCCACGGGGCGGGTGGGGTCCAGCGCGCGGGTCAGTTCCACCAACGGGGCGAAGTACTCCCGGGCACCTTCCTCGGCACCGTTGGGCTCATTGGCAATACTCCACAGCACCACTGAAGGGTGGTTTTTGTCGCGTTTGACCAATTCCGTGATGACCTGGCGATGGCTGGCTGCCGTGGCATCATCCACGCCCCCCACTTCATACGTTTTGCGCGGGAGTCCGCCCATGACGGCCGCAAAACCAAGGTGCAGGCCAACGGCCGGCGTTTCATCGATCACCACAATGCCGTGGCGGTCGGCAAAGTCCATGACCTCCTCGGCGTAGGGGTAGTGCGAGGTGCGGAAGGAATTAGCTCCGATCCAATCCAGCAGCGCAAAGTCATTCACCATGGCCGCGTTGCTGTGGCCTTTGCCGATGGTGACGTGGTCCTCGTGCATACCAAAGCCCGTGAAGTGGAAGGGTTCACCGTTGATCAGGAACTGTTGGCCGCGCACCTCAACCGTGCGCACTCCCACGGGAAGTGAATACGTGTCCACCAGCTCAGCGCCACGGCGCACGTCGACGCGCAGTGTGTACAGGTAGGCGGCTCCCGGCTTCCACAGCACCACATCGGCAATCGAGGCGGAGCCCGTGGCGCCAGCAACGCTGGCCACTTGGGTGCCCTCAGCATCCATCAGGGCAATGCTGACGGTATCCTCCGGCGTCATATTTGCCACGTCCACAATATAGTCAACGGTTCCCGTGGAGCCCTGGAAATCGGTGACAACAGTGACGTCCTCTACCCGGACGGCCGGTGCGGAGTACAGCCACACCGAACGGTGCAGGCCTGCATAGTTGTAGAAGTCGTGCAGGTACTTTTGTTGGCGTCGACCATCGGCTGTGACCTCGATGGTGCCCGGCGGAATGGTGGCCTGGGTCAGCTCATTGTTCACGGCAATCGTGAGGCGGAACTGTTCTCCTGCACCCACCTGCTCGGTGATGTCAGCTTCAAAGGGCAGGTAGCCGCCCACATGGTGGGCCACCAGCTCGTCATTGACGTAGACCAACCCTTCGTGGGTGGCGGCGTCTAGCCGGATGAAGATCCGTGAGCCATCCCAGCCGCGGGGCACATGGACCTCACGCTGGTACCAGACATATCCCACGTGGTCGCGGACTTCCTGCTCAGTGAACAGATCGTTGTAGCTGGAAGGAACAGCAATTTCCACGGCCGTAGACAGCGGCTGCCGGAACCATTTCTCGCTCAGGCCTGCGCGCTTTGTGTCGACTTTAAAGGCAAAGAGCCCATCAAGATTGACCACTTCACGCGTGGCATTATTCTGGGGTTTCAACGGTGGATCCCTCTCCTTGGAACTGGCAGCCGGGCACCGGGAGACCTTTGTGGTCTGCTCTCTGCGCACCGCTCGCCGGCAACTATGACTTGCAGCACACTGAGTAAAGCAGGAAAAGCACAATTTGGCAATCGCTTGCCAAATTGTGCTTTTCTGTTTATTGCCAGTTAGTGGGGAACGTGGCTGCAGCTGTGCCGCGGCCACGGCCACGGGACCAAATCAGTGCTGCGTGAGCACCTGCCCTGCCGGCTCCAGCAAGGATTTGGCGGCAGCTTCCAGCTCCTCCAAGAGTTGCGAATCAGTTGCCAGCCCCGGATCGAGGATGCCCACCAGTGCAGCCAGATCCGCGCCGGCAACACCCCCTGGTGCGTCTGCCAGCGCTAGGGCGGCATATAGATCGGCCGCTGCAGCGTCAGCAATGGCCGCACCCTCGGCATGAGACTTCCGCAGGAAAGCCACCCAGGCCGCCACCATCTGCAGGGCGCCTGCACCAGAAAGCCCGGCACCACGTTCGGCCCTCAGCACCGGCACGGCACGCATGCGCAACTTGTTGGAGCCGTCCATGGCGATCTGGGCCAGGTGGTGGGCAATGCGGGCATTGCTGAACCTGGCCAGCAGAGCTGCCCGGTAGGCGGGTATGCCGAGACCCTCTGCCGGTAGATTGCGCTGGGCCTCGTCCCAGAATGCCTCAATCCAGCCGGCACACACCGGATCTGCCAGGGCTTGGGCCACGGTGGAGTGTCCGCGCAGCTGGCCGGCGTAGGCCATGAGGGAGTGCGCACCATTGAGCAGCCACAGCTTGCGGTTCTCAAAGTGCTCCAGCTCATCAACAAACACTGCCCCGGCGCTTTCCCAGTCGGGGCGCCCGGCGGGGAAGTCGCCGGAGAGCACCCAGTCGCTGAACGGTTCCGTGACAACTGGCGAGGAATCGGCATAGCCGCATTCCTGGGCCACCAAGGCAATCTCGGCGGCGGTGGTGCGGGGCGTAATCCTGTCGATGGAGGTCCCCACAAAGCTCACATTCTGCGCTATCCAGTCGGCAAGCTCAAGGTCAACCACGTCAGCCAGTCCCGCAATGGCGGCCCGGGCGGCCGTTGCATTGTTGGCCAGGTTGTCGCAGGAAACTACTGCAATGGGGCCGGCTCCGGCGCGGCGCCGTGCGGCGAGAGCGTAGACCAGACGTCCGGCCGCTGTCACTGGCGAGGTGGACGCAGTTGCCGCCCAGCCATTGCCGGCGGTGAGCGAGCGCAGGGCGTCAATGTCGGCCTGGACGGCGGGGTTGGCGTGGTCCAGGGCGCCGTTCCCGGCCAGGTTGTAGGCGGCCTCGGTGATGGTCAGGGTGACTATGGCAGTGCCCGGTGCCGCCACCAAGCCGGACAGGGCGGCAAGATCGGCGCCGTCGTGGGCTTGCACAATGCTTGTCATCAGCTCAAAGGTGTCGCCGCTTTCACCGCGTTCAATGAGGGTGTAAAGCCCGTCCTGGGCGGCGAGGCTAAGCGCGGCATCGGGACGCCGCCCGGTGAAAGCCGCGATTCCCCATTCGCTGCCGTCACTGGCATGTTGGGTGTACCACGCCTGATGGGCGCGATGGAAGGCACCCAGCCCCAGATGGACAATGCGGACGGGGGCAGCAGGGGATGCTGCCCGGTTCAACGCCGGGATGGCGGCTTGGTTGGTGCTCACAGTTTGAAGGCCCTTCGGGGTGCTGCGTCAACAATGTCGACGATGATTTCATGGGCACGGGCTTCGCTGACCCGGCGCTCCGCCACGAGGCGGGCCAGGAAGCTTGCCTCGATGCGTCGGGAGGTGTTGTGGCGGGCGGGGATGGAGCAGAAGGCGCGGGTGTCATCAATGAAGCCAGAGGAGCGGGAGAATCCGGCCGTCTCGGTGACGGCTGAGCGGAAGCGCAGCATGGCATCGGGTGCGTCCAGGAACCACCACGGGGCGCCGATGAACACCGACGGGTAGAAGCCTGCCAGCGGCGCGATTTCCCGGGAGAAGACCGTCTCGTCAATGGTGAACGGGATGAAGTGGAAGCCGGGCGCGGTGCCGAAGTCCTCAAGCATGGGGCGCAGCGCCTCCGTGTAGCTGACGGCGAACGGGATGTCGTGGCCGGTGTCCGCCCCGAACTTGTTGAATGAGGCTGTGTGGTGGTTGCGGAAGACACCGGGGTGGATGGTCATGACTAGGCCGTCGGCCACTGACATGCGCGCCATTTGGTACATCATGTGCGCCTCGAAGACATCCGCGTCCTGTGCCGTGGCTTCGCCGCGGCGGGCCTTGTCAAAGAGCGCCGTGGCCGTGGCCGCATCAAGGCGCAGGGTCATGGCGGTGCGGGCACCATGATCTGCAGAGACGGCGCCGTGTTCCACGAAGTATTGGCGCCGGTTTTCCAGGGCGCGGATGTAACCGGCATAGCCGGTGAGTCCGTCGCCGGCAGCACCGATCAAGTTTTCCACCCGCTCCGCCCAGCCGGCAGCGGCGAATTTAATATAGGCATCGGGGCGGAACGTTGGCAGCACGCGACCGGTGAAGCTCGTGTCCGCAGCAATAGCAGCATGGGATGCAAGGCTGTCCAGGGGGTCATCGGTGGTGGCGAGCACTTCAATGTTGAAGTCGGCGAACAGCTGGCGTGGCAGGAATGCCGAACTCTTAAGCTTGGCGTCCAGCTCATCAAAGAGGGCGTCCGCGTTCTCCGGCGTGACCGCCCTGGTCAGGCCGAAGACATGCTCAAAGGAATCCCGCATCCAGTACCCGGAGGCGGTGCCATCAAACAGCGGCCAAGCCTTGACGAATTCCCGCCACGTTTCACGCGGTTCAACTGTGGTTGACCCGCCAACGCGGAGTTTCTCCAACGGGACACCACTGGCGTGGATCAACCGGGTGACGTAGTGGTCCGGGCTGACCAGCAACGTTGCCGGATCAGGGAAGGGTGTATCGAGTTCCAGCATTGAAGCTTCAACGTGGCCATGGGGGGAAATGATGGGCAGGCCCTCCACCCTGGCCAGCAGCTCACGGGCAATGCTGCGAGTCCCGGGATCGGCAGGCAGCAAGCGATCCGGGTCGGCGGCCAATGACGGTGTAGCCCGGCCCACTGAGGTGGCTGAAACAACTGCACTGCTTGCGGTGGCCGAACGGGCTGTTTCAACAGACTGCGTGCGGGCGGCAATGGGAGTGAGGAAGTGTGACATAGATCAATAGTCCATGCGCACACACCATTTTGTCAACCGGTTGCCAAATATTGCCAACCGGAAGCTATGCGGAGTTCGCCGGCCCCGTGGAGCCGCGCAGCACCAGCTCCGTGGTCAGCGCGGAATCGGCCTGCTGGGCACCGTGCTCATGAAAGGAATCCAAGACCCAGGTCAGCGCAGAAACACCCAGTTCGTGCAGCGGCGACTTGATGGTTGAGAGCGGCGGAGTGGTGAAATCCGAACCAAAAATATTGTCGAATCCCAGGATGCTCAGCTCCGCCGGCACAAGCATTCCCGCCGCCTGGAGTTCGCGCATGAGTCCTATGGCCATGAGGTCGTTGTAGCAAAACACGGCCGTGGCGTCCCCATTCCGGACGACGGCGGCCGCGCGTCGTCCGCCGTCGACTGTGGGCAGCCCGGAGGCAACAATACCCACGGAAATGCCGTGCCAGTCGCACCGGGCCTTGATGCTTTCCCAGCGGCGCCTGGACATCCAGGACCTGTCGGGGCCTGCAACATAGGAAATGGAGGTGTGCCCCATGGCGGCCAGGTGCCGAACGGCCTCGGCAATGCCACCCTCGGTGTCGGCTACGACTGAACCCACACCGTCCACTCTGCGGTTGATGAGAACCACCGGCTTCTTGGCTGCCAATGTTTGAATGTCGGCGTCGTCAAGTCGCGGACTGGCCAGGATCAGGGCGTCCACCGTGGCCAGCATGCGCCGGGCAGCCGTCATTTCGTGTTCGGGTGATTCGGTTGATTCGGCCAGCATGAGTGTGTAGTCACGCGCGGCGGCAGCGGTTTCGGCGCCACGGATGATGTCGAAGAAGGCAGGGTTGGTGATGTCGGAAACGATGAGGCCCACGGTTTGTGTTTTTCCCGTGGGCAGGGCGCGGGCAAAAATGTTGACCTGGTAGTTCAGTTCTTCGGCCGCATCGAGGATCTTTTGCTGAGTCTTGGCACTGACCCGGCCAGGTTTACTCAAGGCCCGGGACACTGTTGAAGGATTGACGCCCGCGAGCTCGGCGATGTCGTAAATGGTCGCGGCCGATTTTCCCGCCTTGGGGCGGGTTGCCTGCTGGTCTGCGCCGCTGCTTGCCGTGGTCATGTCAGTCAAGAGAATCTCCGCAATTGGTTGCCATCAGCCAAGCTTAACCCACGAACCGGCCGTCCCCTTGGAGGTGCGGGGACGGCCGGTGTGCAGCGCGCTGACTGCCGATCCGTCTAGGCGCGTTCGGCGTACTTGCCTTCTTCGCTGATGCGCTTGTTGAGCAGGGACAGGTATTCATCCTCGTCGAAGTCCAGCGGCACTTCCTTGCCCTGCCAGCTGGAGAGGTGGATGGCGTTGGCCAGGCGGACACCGTTAATGCCGTCGGAGCCGGGCGCCAGCAACGGGGTGCCGTCCAGGATGTTCGCGGCAAAGTTCTCCAGCACACCTGCATGCTGGCCGCCCCAAGCCGACTCGAATTCGATGGTTTCGGTGGAGTAGAAATCATCCGTGTTCAGCTGGCCCATGAACAGCTTCATGACATCGTCCATGCCCATGCTCTCGCTGAGTTCACGTTCGGGCTTCTGCAGGCGGGTCACTGTCGCAGTCTTGGAGTCCTGGACCACGATCTTGCCCTGGTCACCGAGGATCTCAAAACGGTCGGTGCCCACCATGTCGTGGGTGGCGGTGACAAAGGTGCCCGTGGCGCCGTTGCCGTAGTCCACAATGGCCGTGACTTCATCTTCGACGGCGATGTCGCGGCGGAAGCCGTAGGAGACCTTGGCGAAGACCGACTTGGGCACACCGCAAATCCACTGCCACAGATCCAGCTGGTGGGGCGCCTGGTTGACGAGGACACCGCCGCCTTCGCCGCCCCAGGTGGCCCGCCATGCGCTGGAGTTGTAGTAGCCCTGCGGCCGCCACCAGGTGGTGATGATCCAGTTGGTGCGCAGGATGTTGCCGATCTCACCGTTGTCAACAATTTCCTTCAGGCGCTTGTACAGGGGGTTGTTGCGCTGGTTGAACATGATGGCGAAGGAGAGCTGGGGCTTGGTGGCTGCGAACTCATTGAGTTCCTTGACCTGCTTGGTGTAGACGCCTGCCGGCTTCTCCACGAGCGCGTGGATGTCGCGGGTCAGGGCCGCGATGCCCATTTCTGGGTGCAGGTAGTGGGGCACGCAGGTGACGATGGCGTCCACGCTGCCGCTCTCCATCATGGCGATATAGTCCTCAAAGAACGGGGCATCCGGATACGTGGCCGCAGCCATGTCCTTCTTGGCCGGGTCGATGTCACACAGCGCGCCGATCTCCATGTTGGGGACCATGCCGTCGGTGATGAATTTGGCATACATGCCGCCCTGCTGGCCCAGGCCGATGATTCCGATGCGTACTTTCTTGCTCATGATTGTTGGTCCTTAGTGTTGGTTTCGGTGACGATGATGGAAGCCGCTGCGAGCTTGCGAGCCGTGGAAGTGGGTTGGGCCCACGCCCACGAGTGGGCCGAGGCACGAGGCTGGGGCTCAGAAGAGCTCGCCGTAGCCCATGCCCTGGAGGTTGTCATAGGAGGTTTGCAGGGCTTCCCACACGGTGCGCCCGTAGAGTTCGTCCTGCTCAACCAGCAGATACTGGGCACCCGTCTTGATGCTCTGGTCAATAATGGAGGGGAAGTCAAGGTTCCCCTCCCCCACTTCGGCGAACTGGACGACGTTCTTGAATTCGTTCATGAAGCCCGGGAAGTCCCCCTTGCCAAGCAGCTCAAAAGCCTCGGGTGGCATCTGCCCAATGCGGTAGTCCTTGAGGTGGATCATGGAGGTCCTGCCGGCATACTTTTCAATGGTGCGCACGGGGTCCAGGCCGCCACGTGCCACCCAGTGCACATCGAGTTCCATCCCCATAGCCGGTGAGTTGTCCGCAATGATGTCCAGCATGAATTTCCCGTCAAACTTGGCAAATTCAATGTGGTGGTTGTGGTAGTACAGACCAATTCCTTCATCCAACAAGCGCAGTGCGTACTCGTTGGCCTCCTTCGCGAAGGAGATCACGGATTCAATGGAGGCCATGGCACCAAATGGCAGCATGCCAATGCGGACAAGCTTGGTGTCCAGGCGCTTGGCGTCCTCAACGATCTTCTCGAAGTTGGCCTTCAGTGTGTCACCGGGCATGCCCGGCAGCCCCTCCAACGCCACGGAAAGCGACGCGATGTCCATACCAAATTCTTTTTGGCTGCGGTCAAGCTCGGCCACATTTTCGCCCGTCATGGGGATTTGTGAAATCTCGACGGCGTTGTACCCGATGCTGCTGATCTTGCGGAGTGTTTCGAATGCGCCAATTGCGGTAAAGCTGTCCTTGAGCATCATTGCCTGGACACCAATTTTTGCCACGGTGGTTCCTTTCGTTTCGGGCCCCGGATTGGCGCCCGCGAGTGAATCAGTTGTGTGTGAATCCGAGGAGTGCACGCTCCTGCGCCTAGACGCCGGAGGCCACGGCCATTTCGGCTTGCTCGTCAAGAAGGCGGCACCGTGCCTGACGGCGGGCCGCCTGGCGGTCGGGGTCCGGCACTGGCGAGGCCAGCAACAGGCGCTGGGTGTAGGGGTGTACGGGGGTGGTGGTGACTAGACTCGACGTCCCTTGTTCCACGATTTCGCCGCGGTACATGACGGCCACATTGTGGCTGACATGCCTGACCACGTCGAGGTCGTGGGTGATGAAGAGGTAAGAGACGCCTGTGTCCTTTTGAATTTGCAGCAGCAGGTCCAATACCCGGGCCTGGGTTGTCAGGTCAAGTGCGCTGACGGCTTCATCACAGACGATCAGCTTGGGTGACAGGGCCAGTGCGCGGGCGATGGCAACACGCTGGCGCTGCCCGCCGCTGAATTCCCTCGGGAGCCGGTGCACCGCATCCTTGGGCAGGCCCACCTGATCCAGCAATTCCATAACCCGCTTCTTCGCCTCCGCTGCAGGGACTCCTTGGACGCCAAGAGGCTCCGCCAGGATGTCGCCGATCTCCAGCGCGGGGTTCAAGGAGGTGTAGGGATCCTGGAACACCACTTGCAAGTCCCGGCTGAGGATCCGGCGTGCCTTGCGTGAAGCGTGGCTGATGTCCTTGCTTTCAAAGATGACCTTACCTTCGGTCACCGGCGCAAGTCCCAGGACTGCTCGTCCAAGGGTTGTCTTTCCAGAACCGGACTCCCCCACGAGACCCAAGGTTTCGCCTTGGCGAATGTTGATGTTGATGTTGCTCAGGGCCCTGAAAGGTTTCCCGCGAAAAACCTTGGTGGGGTACTCCACCACCAGGTTCGCTACCTCAAGCAGGGACTCACCTGCCGGTTCCGTGGCTGTTGATGGCGAATTGGTGGCACTCACAGCGCAAACTCCTCTACGTCAGGAACAAGCTTGGTCATGGGGGTTTTACCTTCAAGCATTGATGAGAGCAGGATCTGGGTGTACTTTTCCCTGGGGTTGCGCAGGATGTCTCGGACAGCGCCTTCTTCCACCAGCCGGCCGTTTTGCATGACCACCACACGGTCGCAGAGGTCCGAGACCACGCCGAAGTTGTGGGTCACCAGAATGACGCCGATGTTCAGGTGCTGCCGCAATTCACGCAGCAAGTCCAATACTTCAGCCTGGACGGTGACATCTAACGCCGTGGTCGGTTCATCGGCGATGATCAGGTCAGGTTCACAACTGATGGCCCCGGCAATCAGGACGCGCTGGGCCATGCCACCGGAAATCTCATGCGGGTAGGCCTTGAACGTGCGGTCCGGATGCGTGATGCCAACATCGCTGAGCAACTTCATGGCCCGCTTTTTTGCCTCGCTCTTGGAGATGCCCAAGACGCGAACCATGGGTGTGACCAGCTGGGATCCAACCGTGAAGGCCGGGTCCAGGTTGCTCATGGGTTCTTGGGGAATGTAGGAGATGCGCCGGCCCCGGATCTTGCCCAGACGCGACTGGTTGACCCTGTCATCGCCCGGCTGGACTGTGTAGTTGCCGTCAAACTGGATAGTTCCGGCCACAATACGGGCGTTATCCGGCAGCAGGCCAAGAATGGAGAAAGCGGCCTGGGACTTTCCGGAACCGGATTCACCCACAATGCCCAGGACCTCGCCACGGTCCACGTGGAAGGAAACGTCGTCAACAACCTTCTTGATGCTGCCGTCCGCCTGCGGGTAGCCCACACCGAGGTGGCTGACCTTGACCAGGTGGTGTTCGGTGCCCTGTTCCACGGCGTTGTTGGCAGAGTTGGGCTTGCTGGCCCCGGCCACGGCGGACTTTTTGGGCGCCTTGATCTTTTCGCCGTCTTCCAGGGCGTCGCGGATGGCGTTGCCCAGCAAAACCAGCGCACCGATGGTCAGGGCAATCGCCAAGGAAGGCCAGATCAGGAGCATGGGCGTCAGGTAGACGTTCTTAAAGCCTTCGCTGAGCATGACACCCCACGTTGCCATGGTGGGGTCACCCAAGCCCAGGAATTCCAGGCCTGACTGGATGGCGATGGCCACACCGCAAATTGCCGCTGTCTGGATGATGATGGGGGCACGGACCACGGAGAAGATGTGCTTGCCGATGATGCTGATGTCGGAGAGGCCGGCCACCCGAGCCGCATCGACATAGAGTTCGTTGCGGACCGATTGCACGGCCGTCCGTGTGAGCCTGAAGTATGACGGGCTGATGAGGACGCCGAACGCCACCATGGCGATCCAGACCGAGGGTCCAAAGGCTGCCCGGATGGTCAGCAGGACGATGAGCCCGGGCAGGCTCATCAAGATGCTGACGATCCAGTTGGAGGTGGTCTCGAAAAGGCCGCCATAGTATCCGGCAATCAATCCGGCCGGGAGTCCAATCGCCACGGCGACGGCGGCGCAGAGGACTGCGGACAACAAGGTGACTTGGGCGCCGAACAACAGCCGGCTCCACACATCGCGTCCCGAGCTGTCGGTCCCCAGGAAGTTCACGCCGTCGGGCGCGGCAAGGGTCTTGCCAACGTTGGCATAGTTTTCATCAAAGGGGGCCAGCAGGGGGGCAAAGATGGCCAGCAGCACAATGACGGCCAGGATGGACAGCGAGATGATGCCCAACGGGTTTTTCAGGAGACGACGCACGGGCGTGGAGCGAACCACAGTTCCGGTTTGTCCTGTGGGGGAAGCGGTGGTCACGATACACGCACCTTCGGGTTGAGCCAACCGTTGGCCAGGTCTACAAGCAGGTTGACGATGATGACGACGACGACCGTGTACATGACGATCCCCATGACAACGGGCAGGTCGCTTTGGCTGGTTGCTGTCACAGCGAGGGGGCCGATACCCGGCAAGGCGAAGATCTGTTCAATGATGACCACGCCGCCGAGCATGCCGATGAGTTGCAGGCTGAGCACTGTCAGCCCTGCGGGTGCGGCACTGCGCAGCACATGCTTGAAGAGAATCTCGGTCTCGCCAATGCCGCGGCTTCGCAGGGTGCGCACATAGTCTTTTTCAAATTGCTTGATGACGGCGCTGCGAATTTGTTGCGCCCCACCTGTCACGCCGTTGATGAGCAGTGCCAGGATTGGCAATGTCAGGGAAGCAACCCAGGCACTGGCCGGCACGCCCGGAGAAATGGTGCTGGTGGCAGGGAAGATTTGCAGCTGGATGGCAAGGATTGTCACGAGGAAAACACCAATGATGAACCCGGGGACGGAGTCGCCAAGAACGGCACCAATCTGGACCACCCGATCAACCCAGCCACGCTTGACAGCGGCGGCTGCACCAATGATGGTGGCCAGGATGGCGATCAGGAGCATGGCCACAAGGACCATGGTCATGGTCACGGGAACTCGTGTGGCGAGCGAACTGGCCACGGGCTCCGAGGAGAACCAGGAACTGCCAAGATCGCCCTGGAGGGCGTGCTGGAGCCAGCTAAAATATCTGGCAAGTATGGGCTGGTCAAGACCAAGCTCTTGTTCCTTCAACGCGATTTGTTCGGGAGTTGCGGTGTCGCCCAAGATGTTCCGGGCAATGCTTCCGCCTGCAAAATAAAGCAGGAAAAATGTCAGGACTGAAACAGCGAGCAGCACCACCACACCGCTGACCAGCCGCTTAATAATGAACTTAATCATGAATTGCTCCGTCTAACTATCTGTACATGCTCGGGTGCCGGCCGCTACTGGCCAGAAGTGGTTGGTGGGATTGCTGGGGCGGCCGCAGGGGCCGCCCCAGCAATCCTCCTTGGTGGTTACTTGATGGGTGCGTAATTGTAGATGGCCGGAACTGCCATCTGGATCTGCGGGGAGACGCTGATCTTGGCGTTGTGGTAGTACATCTGGTTCACACGGAACAGGGGAACAAACCAAGCCTGGTCCACCACGTACTTGTTGACGTCCTGCGCCAGCTTGGAGGAGTTGTCGCCACCTTTTTGGACGGCGTCGATCATGGTCGCCAGCTCGGGGGTGGTGCTCTTGAACGGGTTGTACAAGGCGCTGGTGGAGATCATCTGGTTGATGGCCACCCACGGCTCTCCCTGGAACAGCGAGAAGTACATGCTGGGGTACTTCTGTGCGGCAACATCTGCGGTGAACGTGTTCAGAGCAGCCGGGAGAATTTCCAGGGTCACGCCAATGTCGGCCAGCTGCTGCTTGAGGACTGCCAGCAGGGGTTCGAAGCCGGGGAATGTCGGGGCAGAAATGGTGACGCCCGTTTCAAACCCGGCTTCCTTCAACAATGACTTGGCCTTGGCCGGATCGTAGGTGTACTTGTCTTCCAACTCTTCAACCCAGGCGCCGCTTTCCTTGCCGAAGGGCTGGGAGGTGGCGGTTCCCTGGCCCAGCAGGATCTGGTCGAGGATGGTCTTGCGGTCGAAGGCGTAGTTCAACGCCTGGCGAACCCGCACGTCCTTCAAAGCCGGGATTGTTTTTCCGTCGCGGTCCATGAGCAGCAGGCCCTGCCAGTCAACCTGGTTGGTCTCCAGGATCATCTTGGCGCCTTCGGCTTGCTTGCCGTTCTTGGGATCGAGCAGAGTGGCGTCCACCTGTCCGGAGACCAGTGCGTTGGTGCGGGCCGTGACGTCAGGAAGAACCTTGAAGGTGACCTTCTGGAACTTCTGCAGGTCCTTGTTCCAGTAGTCCGCGCGGGCATTGAAGACGTTGACCGAATCCTTCACCGAGGACGCCTTGTCCATAACATAGGGTCCCGATCCAACGGGCTCGGTCTTGATGCCCTCGGTCACCAGCGCCTTGGGGCTGCCCATGAGGCCTGCCGCCTGGCTGAGGAAGTACGTCAAGGCCGGATCCGGTGCTGACAGCGTCATTTCCACTGTGGACGGATCCACCACCTTGACGGCTGAGAGTGCCTTCAACTGGGACATCTGGGGGCCATTGGCCTTCTGGAAGTGCTCAAAGTTTGCCTTGACGGCTTCCGCGTCAAAGACTGCTCCGTCGCTGAAGGTGACCCCGTCCTTGAGCTTCAGAGTCAGCACGGTCTGGTCAGCGTTGTACTTCCACTCGGTGGCGAGCATGGGGCTGAGCTTGCCATCCGGTTCGCGCAGCACCAGGGAATCGTAAACGGCCTGGTACGGCTGCAGTCCGTGGCCCACGTGGGCCTGCGCCGGATCCCAGGACCGGACGTCCTGCAGGGTGCCCAGGGTCAAGCTGGTGACTGCTGTGCCGCCGGCATTGGAGGAACCGCCGGTTCCGCCGCCGCTGCAGGCGCTCAGGGCGAGTCCAGCGGCCAGCAGGCCTGCCATGAGGACTTTTTTTGGACCAAACTTCATTGTTGGCTCCTTGGTTTAGGAATGAATCAAAGGGAGTGCGGAGAAGGTGTGGCCGGAGCCACTTGAGGTGTTGTGTAGATCACATTACTGACATTGCCACATTTTGGCAACCGATTGTCAAAAAGTGACGAAAGAATTCTTTTGAAACATTTTCATGAGGTTTAGGAAACCTCCAGGAGCCTGTCCGGATAGCTCTGGGCGTAGGCGGCCTTGATGATACGCAGGGTCTTGAGCGCTTCCCTGGGGTCGATCCAAAAGCTGCCATCTTGGCCCAGCTGAGAGTAAAAATCGGCAATAAACAGCTGATGGGAGACGCCCCAGTAGTCCCGCCCCCCGGATTCGGCCCGCCGTTCGTGCACAACTTCCACCCGACCGTCGTCGTGCGTGATGGTCAGGTCACCGCGAAGGTGGAATTCGGCTTTTTCGGTGGCAATGTCCACCGTGATGGGGGCGTTGACGGTGTTGGCGAGGGTTGCGTAGAACACGCTGCGGGCGCCATTGCGGTGGGTGAGCATCAGCTCGGCCGTGTCCTCCACCTCGATGGTTTCGGCCAGCGCGCGCGTGGCCGCATGGCCGGACACGGCTGTTACATCACCCATGAGCCATTGCAGCAGGTCAAGGGTGTGGATGGCCTGATTCATCAGCAGTCCGCCACCACCGCCGGACCAGGTGCCCCGCCATGGCCGGTCGTCATAGTAGTCAGCGTTCCGGTGCCACATGACAGTGCCGGATCCGCCCAGCACAGCACCGTATTCGCCGCTGGAAAGCCGCTCCTGCAGCGCCTGGACGGCCTGGTTGTAGCGGTTTTGGAAGCAAATCCCAACGCGGGCGGTGCTGGCCTGCGCGGCCGAGGCAACCCGCTCGCCGTCGGCAACCGTGCTGGCAAGCGGTTTCTCACTGATCACATTGACGCCTCGCGCCAAGGCGGCAATCACGGGATCCGCGTGCTGGTGGTGCGGTGTGCAAACATGGACCACATCCACAGCCACCTCATCCAGCAGCTCCTCCACCGTCCGGTAGCCGGGAACATTGTGGGCGGCCACAGCCTCCGCCAGGCGGGCCGGATCGGTGTCACACACGGCCACCAGCTCCGCCCCGTCAATGGCGGCGATCGCCTCGAAATGGACTGTGGCAACGTCGCCGCAACCAATGATGGCTACTCTGGGCATGATGACTCCTTTGTCTTGTGCTGCGAAGGGTTGGGGCGGCCGGGCCGTGGCTGCTGTGCGCCGGGGGCACCACCGTTAGATGAGGGTGACACCGATCGAGTCGGTGACCTTGCGGAAGGCGCGGGCTGCTTCGCCGAACGCAGCGGGGCCGGAGAATCCGCCCAGTTCGTGCTGGGCCGCTAAATGCGGTTCCAGGGAGGCGAAGCCACTGTAGCCATCACGGCTGAGGGCGGCGAGTGTCTCCGCCAATTCACCGTCGCCCTGCCCCGTGGGAACCACTTCACCCGTTGCCGCCACAGCATCCTTCACCTGGAGGTACTCCAAGTAAGGACGCAGCATGGCGTAAGCGTCGGTGTGGGGCTTGACGCCCACCTGGACAAAGTTGGCGTTGTCCCATGCGGCGCGCAGGGCTGGTGAATTTACGCTCTGAAGGATATCCAGAACCCGCTCCGGGGTGTCCCCGTAAATGTCTTTCTCGTTCTCATGGATCAGCACCACGCCGGCCTCCTGGGCCACGTCGGCAAGCAGGGTCAGGCGCTCCATGACTGCCTCGCGGATGTCGTGCGGGCTTTGGTCAGCTGCGCGGAAGTAAGAGAACATGCGGATGTAGCGGGTGTCCAGGGCCTTGGCCACCTCAATGATGCGGCGCAGGCGCTCAACCTCGTGGCTGGCAGGAAGGCTGACATCAACCTTGCCAATGGGGCTGGCAACCGCCGAAACCTTCAGCCCGGCGTCCTCAAGGATGCCCTTGAGCTCACTGACCTGGGCATCGCTGAGCTCCACAACGTTCGTGCCCCACGCGCTTCGAACCTCAATGTGTGAGGCCCCCAACGCCAGCAGGACTGCGGCCTGCACCTTGGGATCGGGATCAATTTCATCGCCGAACCCGGAAAGGGTCCACGTAGGGTTTTGGGGGTTGGACATAGGGGCCTCCACATTGGCATCAGGTGCCGGTGCCAGCTTGCCGGACCGGGCATGGGTGATTCACTTCACATCTAGCTAAGTACCCAAAAGCCTAACGCCGATGCAAACTTTTGACAACCGATTGCCAAATTGTGGCAAAGATCATAGTCTTGCTCTACACGCCACGACGCCCACCATCGACTTTGTCCCCATTCCGCCCACACAAGGATGTGTCCCAACCATGACTGCTCCTTCCGGCGTCACGCCCGAGAAGCCTGCCACGATTCACGATGTCGCAGCGCTGTCCGGTGTAGCCGCCTCAACCGTTTCCCGGGCGTTGTCCACTCCGGAGCGGGTCAACTTCCGCACGCGCGCACGCATTGAGGCGGCCGCTGCGCAATTGAACTATGTCCCCAACGCCCAAGCCAAGGCGCTGAGCTCGGGCCAAACAAAAGCTGTTGCCGTCCTGGTGGCTGACATTACAAATCCGTTCTTCTTTGACATCATCCGAGGAACCCAGCTGCAACTCAAGGCTGCCGGCTACACCCAGCTCCTGGTGGACACGGAGGAATCGGACGAGGTGGAGGTGAACACTGTTGAACAGCTCCGCAAGACTGCTGACGGCATCATTTTCACGGCGTCCCGCTTGAGCGATGAAGGGCTGGCCCAGACGGCCCAGCTGATTCCCACCGTCGCCATCAACCGCGACATCGCCGGTGTCGCCTCGGTCATGCTGGACACGCCAACGGCCACCAATCAGGCTCTGGACCATTTGATCTCGCTGGGCCACACCCACGTAGCTTTCCTGTCTGGCCCCAATACTTCCAGTTCCAGCCTGCGCCGGTGGGCGGCCTTGAGCGCAGCAGCCGAGGATCGCGGCGTCACAGTGGTTCGACTGGGGCCGTTTGCCCCCAGAAAGTACTCGGGAGCCGCGGCGGCGGATGCGCTGGTTCATTCGGGGGCCACAGCAGGCATTGCCTTCAATGACCTCATTGCCATTGGCATGCTCCAGCGGTTGAAGGAGCGCGGGGTTCGCGTGCCCGAGGACATCAGCATTGTGGGCTGCGACGACATCTTTGGCGCGGACTTTTGCAGCCCGCCGCTGACAACCGTGACGGCCCCCGTGGAGCAGGCCGGGCGCGTGGCCGTGACCATGCTGTTGAGTCAAATCCAGCCGGGCTTCGGCTCGGCCCCCCGCAGCCAGGCCGTGTTGCCCACACACCTGACCATCCGGGGTTCCACAGGCCCCGTCCGCCCCTAACCGCCCACCGTCCCGGGGGAGGGGGGGGGGGGGGGGGGGTGGGGGGGGGGGGAAGGGGGGGGGGGGGGGGGGGGGGGGGGGGGGGGGGGGGGGGGGGGGGGGGG